>CALZPS010000109.1 GCA_945827765.1 uncultured Lachnospiraceae bacterium
AAACATGAGCAAGTAGCCATTTTTCGCAGAAAAATGTGCGGATTGCGAATGTTTTCGTCGATTTTGGGAGTGCAAAGCACGAAAAAATCGACGTCAGGCTCATTTGTGCGGCAACTCTTAAAATGATGTTGGGGTCAAATGAGGATATCAAATCATTCAGACGGAGAAGGAGGATTAAATGATGTCAAAGTATGCAGGAACACAGACAGAGAAAAATCTGGAGGCGGCTTTTGCCGGAGAATCACAGGCAAGAAATAAATATACATATTTTGCATCCAAAGCGAAAAAAGAGGGATATGAGCAGATTGCTGCACTTTTCCTGAAAACAGCTGACAATGAGAAAGAGCATGCAAAGATGTGGTTCAAGGAGCTGAACGGTATTGGTGATACTGCGGAGAATCTTGCAGCAGCTGCTGAAGGCGAGAATTACGAGTGGACAGATATGTATGATGGATTTGCAAAGACTGCAGAAGAGGAAGGATTTCCGGAACTGGCTGCGAAGTTCAGACTGGTGGCGGCAATCGAGAAACATCACGAGGAACGTTACAGAGCACTCCTGAAAAATGTGGAGACAGCGGAAGTATTTGCCAAGAGCGAAGTGAAGGTATGGGAGTGCAGAAACTGCGGACATATCGTGGTTGGAACGAATGCTCCGGAAGTTTGCCCGACCTGTGCTCATCCACAGAGCTATTTTGAAGTTCACGCAGAGAATTATTAATACAGTAAATAGAAGGAAGATGAGATACCCTCTTGCCCGGACAGAACAGGTCCGTGGTAAGGAGGGTATTTCTTTTTTTGATGCCGTGCATACGAAGAGAACCGTCGTCAAACATTTTTTAGTTGTCACGCATACGACAAAAACGTCCACTGGACGTTTTTTAGTGTAACATTTTCTGCAGAAACGCGTTATATTAGTAACAAGAGACTCGCCGGACAAAAGGAAAAGCGGATTTGGCGGACAACAACGGACAAGAGGAAGGAGTGAGAGCGTGAATGGTCAGGTGCTGCTGCAGTGTACAGTATCGGAGGAAACCGTGAGATGGCGACGGAGATATTACAGAAGTTAAATGACAACACCGTTTATCTGGCATATATAACGTTGGATAGAATGATGCAGTATGAGGAGTTTATGGAATTTGTGGAAGAGAGCAAATATCCTGTCAGTTGGTGTGCGGTTTGTACAGAGAACGGAATCAGCACGGCGGAAACGGAAAATAAAAATGTGGAACCGTATTTCCGGGCGGATAATCTGGGATTTCAGTGTGTTCCGGATCATAGCAGTATGCTACATTGGGACAGAGAAAAATATCCACATTTAGTTTTATGGGATGAAAGTGAGTACGGAACAGATGCATGGTATGATTTGGAGGAATATGTGAAAAAGGAATCCTATATGCAGGAACATTTTGTCAGTATGCTGCGCTATATGGCAGAGCAGGAGAAATTCCTTGCGCTGATGGAAGGGAAAAACAGTTCGGCGCTTATGGCAGAAGTTTTTTTGTCGGCGGCGGATTATGTGGAGCAGAACGGACTGATGGTTTATGGCTGCGTGGCAATTGCCGATAAAGAGACGATCCTGCAGATGAATGAGAATGCGGCGGTGTATGAGATTTATGTGGAAGAGCTGAGATGAGAGGAAATACCCTTTTTACAATAGATGAGATGAGTTGCCCGACAAATGAGCCTGACGTCGATTTCTTCGTGCTTCGCACTCCCAAAATCGACGAAAACATTCGCAATCCGCGCATTTTTCTGCGAAAAATGGCTACTTGCTCATGTTTTGCGGGACCCATAAACATAGGAATACATGCAAGCATGTATTCCTATGTCCATTTGTCCCTTGGCTCATGAGATTATGAATGGACAGAATTAGAGTTCACAAAATCTTCACAAATAAATTAGCACTCAACCCTTGACATGGCTAACAATACGTGTTATAACACAGATAGAACAAAGGAAGGGAACAAGATTTAGTAAGAAAGTAATCGGGTTCCTAACGCTCCGGGTTCACGAAACGTATTGACATAGCAGTTTGAAGATAGGAGGAATGGATTATGTTGATGCCTAGTTTATTTGGAGAAAATTTGTTGGATGAGTTTTTTGAAACACCGCACTTTGCAAGGAGAAGTTTTGGCAACGGCCAGAAACTGATGAACACAGATGTTAAAGACCTTGGCAATGCATATGAGATAGCAATGGATTTGCCGGGATTCAAGAAAGAGGATGTTCACGCTGAGTTGAAGGATGGATATTTGACGATCAATGCAGCAACCAATGCCAGCAATGATACGAAGGACGAAAACGGGACCTTTATCCGCAGAGAGCGTTACAGCGGTTCCTGCAGCAGAAGTTTCTATGTGGGAGAGCAGGTGACAGAGGCGGATATCAAAGCAAGATTTGAAGATGGTGTCCTGAAACTGGATATCCCGAAGGTGGAAGAGCAGGCTGCCGTAGAAGAGAAACATTATATTCCGATTGAGGGATAACGCTTCGGGGAAATAAGTATTACATGACAGATGAAAAGCAATATAGAAGGAGGAGGCTCCAAAGGTCCTAAGATGACCGGAGGGACGTCCTCCTTTTTGTTGCCATGCATATGAAAAAAACGTCCACTGGACGTTTTTTGAGTTAAACCACAAATATATTTGCTGTTTACTATAAATAACGCTTGACTTTAAGTTTAGTATATGTATAATTGGATGTGGTAAGTTAAAAGTTTAGTAGGTTTAGAAATAATAAGCGAGAAAGAAGGCATTATAGTGAGTATTGATGGAAACGAACGCCTGACGATTGAGGAAGAAATTGGCTTGAAGATACGCAACCTCCGCAACCAGAACGGTCTGACTCAGGAAGAACTGGCAGACCGGACAGAATTGACCAAGGGATTTATTTCCCAGTTGGAGCGGGGGCTGACAGCGCCGTCGGTGTCCACGCTTTTGAATATCGTAGAGTGTCTGGGCACGAATCTGTCGGACTTTTTCCATGAGGAAAATGATCTGCAGATTGTATATCGTAAGGACGATTATTTTGAAAAAGAGGATGAGAACCGGAACATGATCACATGGCTCGTCTCATCGGCACAGGGCAAGAGTATGGAGCCGATTTTGGTAAACCTGCAGCCCGGGCAGTCGATGCCGGTGGATAAACCGCATGAAGGAGAAGAATTCGGCTATGTGCTGGAAGGAAAAATCCAATTATGTTACGGAGATAAGAAATATACAGTAAGAAAAGGGGATTCGTTTATTTACCCGGCGAATGCAAAACATAGTATTTGTTCTGCCTGCAAGGAAGTGGCGACATTTATCTGGATTAGTACACCCCCAAGTTTTTAGGAGGCACAAATGAAAGACGAAATCTTAAAACTGGATTCCATTACAAAATCTTTTGATAACAAAAAAATTCTGGATTGTCTGAATCTGGAGATTAAAAGAAATGAGTTCATCACGCTGCTCGGTCCGTCCGGCTGCGGAAAGTCCACGACACTGCGGATTATCGGCGGCTTTGAGAAACCGGATGAAGGACGGGTACTTTTTGAAGGCAAGGATATTACCGGATTGTCACCGGATAAGCGAAATGTGAATACTGTATTCCAGAAATATTCTCTCTTTCCGCATATGGACGTGGAAGAGAATATCGCCTTCGGACTGAAGTTAAAAAAGAAAAGTCCGCAGTATATTAAAGATAAGATTAAATACGCGCTGAAACTGGTAAATATGGATGGCTATGAAAAAAGAAAGCCTGTTTCTTTAAGCGGTGGTCAGCAGCAGCGTGTGGCGATTGCCAGAGCGATTGTGAATGAGCCGGAAATTTTGCTTCTGGATGAACCGCTGGGGGCTCTGGATTTAAAATTACGTCACGACATGCAGCGAGAGTTGATTAAAATAAAAAAAGAAGTCGGAATCACGTTTGTATATGTCACCCATGATCAGGAAGAGGCACTTACCATGTCGGACCGTATCATTGTCATGAACAAGGGAATCATCCAGCAGATGGGAACCTCGAAGAGTATTTACGACGAGCCGCAGAATGCATTTGTTGCTGATTTTATCGGAGCCAGCAATATTATTGACGGTATCATGAAACGAGACCGTCTCGTGCAGATTCAGAATGTGCCGATCCCCTGTGTCGATGTCGGATTTGGAAAAGATGAACTGGTGGACGTGGTGATTCGTCCCGAGGATCTTATGATTGTAAAGGAACAGGACGGATATTTGAAAGGAATTGTGCTCTCCGTCATCTTTAAAGGCGCATATTACGAGATTAAAGTACGGGTCGGCGAGTATGAGTGGAGTGTTCAGAGCGTGGATCCGGCGGTGCCCGGTACGCTGGTGGGGCTGACGATTCACCCGGATAATATACAGATTATGCATAAGCCGCATTCCGCGGATGCGGAGGTTGTAAAAGAAGATGAGTAAGGGAGTCACTGTAAATAAAAGAAGCTGGCTGTCCGCACCTTATGCGGTATGGATTATCGGTTTTACATTGATTCCGATGATTGTAATTTTTCAGTATGCGCTGACGGATAAGAGCGGCGCGTTTACATTGGACAATGTCGGTGCACTTCTGGATCCGATTCATTTAAAGGCGTTGGTGTTTTCGCTGGAAATCGCAGTCGGCTGTACAGTAATCTGCATCCTGCTGGCATATCCTCTGGTACTGGCGTTAAAACGTCTGAATCTGGGGAGACAGGGATTTGCAATGTTCGTTCTTATTCTGCCGATGTGGATGAACTTTATCCTGCGTATTCTGGCCTGGCAGATGATATTATCTTCGAATGGAATCTTGAATCTGATTTTGCAGAAACTGGGGATGGGATCGTTAAACATAGCCAACAGCGGGATTGCCATTATGATAGGTGTTGTATATGATTATTTTCCATATATGGTACTGCCGATTTATAATGCGGTGATGGAGATTGACGAGGATGTGATAGAGGCGGCGAAAGATCTGGGCGCGGGGAGCGTGACGGTTTTCGGCAAAATCATTCTGCCGTTGTCTGTGCCTGGTCTGCTCAGCGGCATTGTGATGGTGTTCGTGCCATCCATGACTTCCTTCGTGGTGTCGGATATTCTGGGCGGCGGAAAGCTCCAGTTGATTGGAAATATCATCGAGCAGGAGTTTACCAAGAGTGCAAACTGGCATCTGGGTTCCGGGCTGTCTGTGTCGCTGATGGTATTTGTTCTGATTAGTATGGCATTTACGATGAAAAATGATGCGGAAGGGAAGGGCTCGGCGATATGGTAGAACGAATCAAAGACTGGATCAGCAGATGTTATATTGCCCTGATTATGATATTTTTGTATGCCCCGATTTTTGTCCTGATAGTGTTGTCGTTTAACAATTCCCGGTCAAGGGTGGTCTGGGGCGGTTTCACTTTCGATTGGTATGTGCGTCTGTTTTCGAATAAGCAGATTATGGAGGCTTTAATCACTACATTGGTGCTGGCGTTTGCATCCGCGTTGATTGCAACAATCATCGGGGTGCTGGGAGCAGTGGGCATTCATGCCATGCGGCAGAAAAATTTTCAGATTATGATGATATTTACCAATATCCCTATGATTAATGCGGATATTGTGACCGGAATTGCCCTGATGCTGTGGTTTGTGCGTTTCATGCCGCTGGGCTTTGGGAGCGTCCTGATTGCACACATTACCTTTAATATTCCGTATGTGATTATGAGTGTCATGCCCAAAATTAAGCAGATGAATGTAAGCTTGTATGAGGCGGCCAGAGATTTGGGGGCAAACGCGGTCTATGCCTTTTTCAAAATCATTCTTCCGCAGTTGGCCGGGGGGATATTGCTGTCTCTTATACACATCTCCGAGCCCACGAGACCGTACTAGATC
>CALZPS010000110.1 GCA_945827765.1 uncultured Lachnospiraceae bacterium
TACACAAGGAGTATCGTCGGCAGCGTCAGATGTGTATAAGAGACAGGTGCAAACTGTGCAAACAAGATGGAGGATGCGGCAAAGCATACCGCGGGAGTGAAGAATGCGGTCGTGAACTTTATGACGCTGAAGATGACCGTGGAGTTTGAGGAAGGTCAGGAGCCGAAAGCTGTGATGCAGGAAGTTCTCAACAATTGTAAAAAGGTCGAGGATGATTGCGAGATTTTCCTGTAGGATAGAAAATATTTCGCTGCCAGACATACGACAGAAACGTCTGGTGAATGTTTCTTGACAGCCTAGAAAGGGGAATCGGGATGAATAAAAAGCAGAAAAAAGTATTGCTCCGGATTATTCTTGCAGCGGCGCTGATAATTGTGTTCAGCCTTTTGCCTGTGGAGGGTGTGCTGAGATTTATCTTGTTTATGATACCATACCTTGTTATTGGTTATGATATTTTAAATAAGGCCATAAAAGGAATCATTAACCGCCAGGTGTTTGACGAAAATTTTCTGATGGCGGTGGCGACGGTCGGGGCCATTATTCTGGGAGATTATACAGAAGGCGTTGCCGTTATGTTGTTTTACCAGATTGGAGAACTGTTCCAGAGCTATGCCGTCGGCAAGAGCAGAAGAAACATCAGTGATTTGATGGATATCCGCCCGGACTACGCCAATGTCGAGGTGGACGGCAAACTGGAGAAGAAAGATCCGGACGAGATAGAAATCGGCGCGGTCATTGTCGTACAGCCCGGCGAGAAGATACCGATTGACGGAGTGATTGTGGAGGGAACTACCACGCTCAATACCAGTGCCCTGACCGGGGAGAGTGTTCCGGTGGACGCCAGATGCGGTGATGAAGTCATCAGCGGCTGCATCAATATGAATGGATTGATTAAGGTGCAGACGACAAAAGAGTTCGGGGAGTCTACTGTGTCCAAGATTTTGGAATTGGTGGAGAATGCCAGTTCCAGAAAATCACGCTCGGAGAACTTTATCAGCAAGTTTGCCAAATATTATACCCCGGCGGTATGTTACGGGGCATTGGCGCTGGCACTTTTGCCGCCCGTTGTACGGATGTTGTTGATGGGACTTGACCCGCAGTGGGGCGTATGGATTTATCGCTCATTAACCTTCCTTGTAATCAGTTGTCCGTGTGCACTGGTCATCAGTATCCCTTTGAGTTTCTTTGCCGGAATCGGCGGGGCGAGTAATCAGGGCGTGCTGGTCAAAGGCTCCAATTATCTGGAAACTCTTGCAGCTACGAAGTATGTCGTATTTGACAAAACCGGTACAATGACACAAGGTGTATTTGAAGTGAGCGGGATTCACCATAATAAATTGGAAGAGCAGAAATTGCTGGAATATGCGGCGCTGGCTGAGAGCTTTTCCTCACATCCAATCAGCAAGAGCCTGCAGAAAGCTTATGGAGTGGAACTTGACCAGAACAGAGTATGCGATGTGGAAGAAATCAGCGGAGAAGGTGTGCTGGCAGCTGTTGACGGAATCCGCGTGGCTGCCGGGAACAGTAAACTGATGAAACGGCTTGGCGTACCATACCATGACTGCCATAGTGTGGGGACGGTTGTGCACATGGCTTTGGATGGAAAATATGCCGGACACATCCTGATTTCGGATATCGTGAAACCACATGCCAGAGAGGCCATAGCAGAGTTGAAAAAGGTGGGAGTCAGAAAGACCGTGATGCTTACCGGAGATGCTGCGCGGGTAGGAGAACAGGTGGCAAAAGACCTGGGAATCGACGAGGTACACAGTGAACTGCTCCCGGGAGATAAAGTGACGATAGTGGAAAAGCTGCTCGGAGAAAAATCGGCGAAAGAAACACTGGCATTCGTGGGGGATGGTATCAATGACGCGCCGGTGCTGTCGCGCGCCGATATCGGTATCGCGATGGGAGCGCTCGGCTCGGATGCGGCAATCGAGGCGGCAGACGTGGTACTGATGGATGATGATCCGTTAAAGATTGCCAAAGCAATTAAGATTGCCAGAAAATGTATCCGTATCGTATATGAAAATATTTATTTTGCAATCGGCGTCAAAATCCTTTGTCTGATTCTGGGAGCCATCGGTATTGCCAATATGTGGCTGGCTATTTTGGCCGATGTGGGCGTGATGGTGATAGCAGTGCTGAACGCGATTCGGGCATTGTTTGTGAAGAAATTATAACGACGATGAGGATTGCGGGAGCGGAAAGCGCGCCGCAGTCCGCAGATGTCATAAATGGATTGATAAAAATCATAAGAAAGCAGGTGGCGAAAAGTGTACAGGGAAGAACCGGAATGCTGTGAGACGACGGAAATCCATGAGGATTTATTGAAAATCGTAAAGGATACGATGCCGGATGAAAATGAATTATATGATTTGGCGGAATTGTTTAAGGTGTTCGGAGATTCCACGAGAATCCGTATCCTGTTTGTACTGTTCGAGGCGGAAGTGTGCGTGTGCGACCTTGCAGAAGTGCTGCACATGACTCAGTCGGCGGTATCTCATCAGTTAAAAATTCTCAAACAGAATAAGCTGGTCAAGAGCAGGCGTGAAGGAAAATCGATTTTCTATTCGCTGGCGGACGACCATGTGAAGACGATTATCGCACAGGGTATGGAGCATATCGAGGAAGATTAAAAAGGACGCTTTGTACCTACAATGACCCGCCGGCGGCTCTCTCCGGATGCGGGACAATAAAGGCATACTGCGGCAGATTGGAAAATCACCGGGTATGCCTTTGGTTTATTTTGGCGAAACATTGTTTTTATATGAATCATTAACAATTCATTAACATTCCCGTGGTATAGTAATACCAAATATAATGCCAGAATCAGATGACAATCTATTGGCGGAAAGAGGTGCCGAATGATTAAAATATTAGTAGTAGAAGATGAGGAGCGTCTGAACAGTTCCGTATGCCGTTTCCTGAGGAATAATGGGTATGACCCGGTGCCGTGTCTGGATGCGGATGCAGCATTGGAGGTGATGTCCGAGCAACTGATTGACATGATTATTTCCGATGTCATGATGCCGGGAATGGACGGTTTTCAATTTGCGGATGCAGTGCGCAGATTGGACAGTAAGATACCGATCCTTTTTATGACAGCGTTGGATGATATTTCTTCCAAGAAAAAAGGTTTTCGTATCGGGATTGACGACTACATGGTCAAACCGATAGAATTTGACGAACTCTTGATGCGGGTGGAGGCACTGCTTAGACGGGCGAATATTTTGAATGAGAGGAAACTGACCATCGGAAATGTGGTACTTGATTCCGATGAGCTGGCGGCTTATATAGACGGGGAACAGGTGCCGCTGACCGTGCGCGAGTTCCACGTACTGCACAAGCTGTTGTCCTATCCGAAGAAGACATTTACCAGAATTCAGTTGATGGATGAATTTTGGGGATATGATACGGAATCCGACCCGCGTACCGTAGATGTATATATTACAAAGCTGCGTAGCAAATTCAAGAAATGCGACGTGTTTGAGATTGTGACGGTTCATGGACTCGGGTATAAAGCAATTGTGCATGAGGATAAAATTTCATAATTGGCCGGAAAAGAAGCCAAAGGAAAGGAGTCAGAATGGACAGGATAAAAAGAGAGCGGAAGAAACACGGCGGAAAGAATCTGAACAGTGTGATTTCATTCAAAAGTTATTTTATCTTTTTTTTGAATGTATGTTTCTTAAGTGTCGTAAATATTTTACTATATAGTAAAGTAGTAAGCCGCTTTGGCAATGATTTATATGACTGGCGGGCAATTGCGGCGGTTTCGATTAATGTGTTGTTTGTCAGTGCATTGGTCTGTACGATTGACGGAACACGGCGCCGCTTTACGATAGAGGCGCCGCTGACCCGGATTATGGAAGGTCTTCAGCAGATTTCACAGGGAAAATACGGATATCAGATTGAACCTCCTTATACGGTTCGGGTGAACGAATTTGATGATATTATCGACAGCATCAATGAATTGTCAAAAGAGCTGGCCAATACGGAGACATTGAAGACGGATTTTGTGGCCAATGTAACGCATGAAATCAAGACGCCGCTGGCAATCATCTTAAATCATGCCAGTCTGTTGCAAAATACGGATTTGACGGAGGAAGAGCGGAGGGAATATCTGGAAACGCTGGTAAATGCCTCCGGACGCTTAAACGGTCTGGTGGTTAACATGCTGAAACTCAATAAGCTGGAAAAACAGAATATTTATCCTGAGATAGAACGCTATAATGTCGGTGAGCAGGTGCGTAATGTGTTTTTGGCGTATGAAGGGACATGGAGTGAAAAAGATTTAGAAATTGATATCGATGTGGATGATGTGGAAATCGAATGTGACGAAGGACTCCTGGAAATCGTGTGGAGCAATTTAATTTCCAATGCTATCAAATTCAATCCGCAGGGTGGGCTTTTGAAACTGACCCTGAAAGAGAAAGACAGACAAATTGTGGCAAACGTGCAGGATGGAGGCTGCGGTATAGATGCAGAGACCGGAAAGCATATTTTTGATAAGTTTTATCAGGGCGATACTTCTCATGCGAAGGAAGGAAACGGGCTCGGACTGGCGATGGTCAAACGGGTGATTGATATCGTGGACGGGGAAATCCGTGTAAACAGCAAGGTGGGGGAAGGAACCACATTTACAGTAGTGATACCAAAATATTTTCAGAATACTAATAAAAGTCATGCAGGGGCAGATAGTAATGGCGGAAGAAAAGAGAGTAAAAATATAGATGAAAAGAGAACGGATGAATCCGTTAATGCTGATTTTGAGTTTCGCTATTCAGCATTTGAGCACAAAAGTCGAAATAGCGAAATCGAACGTATCCGCAATCAGTATATAGTAAAGAAAGAAACAGAGCAGGAATCGGATATCATGAAAAACCAGCAGGAAGATAAGCTGGAAAGATTAAAGAAACTGGATGAAAAGGCAAAACAGCCGGCATTGATTGTATCGCTTGCGCTGGGAGTAGGCGGAACTTTGGTACTCGGCCTGGGCATGAGTATGTGTCTGGCGATGGATATGATGGTATTTGGCATCATTATCGGAGTATTAGGAATGGTAACTCTGGCTTTGGCCTTTCCGGCTCATCAATATCTGTTGAAAAAAGGAAAAGAAAAATACAGGGACGAAATCGTGGAACTGAGTCAGGAACTGCTGGAAAATTAAAAGGAAACCGTCCGGTGGGACGGTTTTCTGAAAAATGGCAGCTATCGTGAAAAAATCTTTATCCTGAAACAGGCTGCTGACGGCATCCCAATTTTGAGACAGTGCAAGGTTTTTGTAGCAGTAGTCAAGCTGTGCGTCGTCAAAATTGTGAATCCCGCCATCGTTGAGAATCTGTTTTAATGCCTCTTTGGAAGGCGCATTTGCCACGGCATTTACAAATTCTCTGCCGTCGATAAAATTTCTGGCAGCATGAATTTCACTTTTGGTAAGTATATTGTTATCCATATTTTAAATTCCTTTCTGAAAATGATATCATCAGGTTGCTTTCATTTTCAGGATGGCTGCCTGTGCCGGTCTAAGTTATGCCGGCACATTCACATATCCACCTTCCACAAGCCACTTTGCCTCATCTTTGAGGGTTTCGGCGTATGGTCTGGTGCGGTAACCCAGTTCCCTTTCCGCTTTGGAATAGTCAAACTGGTTGTTGCGGTCAAGGTTATATACGGCAAAATTGGTCATCATCGGCTTTTCACCGGTCTTTTCGGCTTTCTTTTCCATCTGTGCCGCCAGCTTGTAAGCCATTTTGATCGGTACATAGAAATAAGGCATTTTACATCCGCTGGCGTCATGGAGCATCTGGCATACTTCTTTCAGGGTCAC
>CALZPS010000111.1 GCA_945827765.1 uncultured Lachnospiraceae bacterium
ATATCTAGTACGGTCTCGTGGGCTCGGAGATGTGTATAAGAGACAGGTTGGAAGACATGTATTCTCTGGAGCAGAAGTGTAACTTTGAGACAAGAGATGCCGTCTACGAGGAGCTGTTGCTGCAGAATCATTCCAAATGTAAGATTGCCGAGCGGATTTCCCTGCCGGAGTTAGGGGATGATGTGCTGCAGATTTGTCACAGCGACGGGACAATACAGGTCGATCATACGGAACTCGCGGAAGGAGGAATCCGGCTGGAAGGCATCCTGCATTTAAGTTTCCTTTATCTGCGGGCAAACGATACACAGCCGTTTGGGAGCTGGCAGGGAATGGTGCCGTTTTCGTGGCTGCTGGAATGTCAGGGAATGACAGAAGAAGCCCGGTGCAATATCTCCCGCCATGTGGAGCAGCTGTCTGTGAATCTGGCAGGAAATGAGGCGGTAGAAATCAAGGCAGTGCTGGCGTTTGACACGTTGATTCGCAGACCGGTCACTATGCAGGTTATCACCGGAGGGGAATTGGTGCCTGTGCCGGAAGAAGAACTTGCAAAGCAGCCGGGAATTGTCGGATATATTGTAAAAAACGGAGATGAACTCTGGACAATCGCCAAAAAATATCATACGACCGAAGAGGGAATACGGATGATGAACGGACTGGAGTCAGAGCGGCTGAAAGCGGGTGAAAAATTATTGATTTTTAAGGAGAATGTGGGTATAATATAACTGCTATGTATACATTATACAAAAAGAGGAACAGGATATGAAGAGTATAAAGCTGAAAGCACTGGCAAAAATCAATCTGGGCTTGGATGTACTTGGAAGAAGAGAGAATGGTTATCACGATGTACGAATGATTATGCAGTCTATCTACTTGTATGATGAGGTCAAAATTGAACGCGCTGCACAGCCGGGAATCAGCGTGAAGTCGAATTTGACATTTTTGCCGACCGGAGAGGGAAATATCGCTTATAAAGCTGCGGAGATGCTGACGAGAGAGTTTGAACTTTCGGAGGGCGTGCGCATCGTGCTGAATAAACATATTCCTGTGGCTGCCGGGATGGCAGGCGGCAGTTCCAATGCAGCGGCGGTGCTGTTTGGGATGAACCGCTTGTTTGAACTGGGGCTTACGCAGGAAGAATTGATGGAACGGGGCGTGAAACTGGGTGCGGATGTCCCATACTGCATTATGCGGGGAACGGTGCTGGCAGAAGGAATCGGTGAGCAGCTTACACCTCTTCCGGCGATGCCAAAATGTACGGTGCTGGTCGCCAAACCGCCGGTTAGTGTGTCAACTAAGGTTGTATATGAGGCACTGGATGCCAAAGAGATTATAAAACATCCGGATATTGATGGTCTGATCGCCGGATTGGAGCAGAAAAATCTACAAAAAATTGCCTCCTGTATGGGAAATGTTTTGGAGGAGGTAACGATACCGATGTGCCCGGTCATAGAAGAAATCAAGCAGGAAATGTTGTCAGCCGGGGCACTGGGAGCTATGATGAGCGGCAGCGGCCCCACAGTGTTTGGTTTGTTCGAGGATAATAGAAAGGCCATAAAAGCACAGGAGAGAATCAGAAAAAAAGCACTTGGCAGACAGGTTTACATTGCGAGTGTGCACAGTGCCGGGAGGGACAAATGACAGATTTAAAATTCGAGGTTTCTATGAGTGAGTATCTGCCGCTGCGGGATGTTGTGTTTAATACACTGCGACAGGCGATTTTACGCGGAGATTTAAAACCGGGAGAGCGGTTGATGGAAATTTCACTGGCAAATAAGCTGGGAGTCAGCAGGACACCGGTGCGTGAGGCCATCCGCAAGCTGGAGCTGGAGGGGCTTGTACTGATGATACCGCGGAGGGGTGCGGAAGTGGCACAGATTACAGAGAAGAGTTTGCGCGATGTGCTGGAAGTGCGCCGCGCTCTGGAGGAACTTGCGGTTCAACTGGCTTGTGAGCGGATGACGGAACAGGGAATTTCAGATTTAAATACTGCGGCAAAAGCATTTCAAAAAATACTCAGCGGCCCGGACATTACGGCGGTGGCGGAGGCTGATGTGGCATTCCATGATGTTATCTATATGGCTACGGGCAATCAGCGGTTGATTTCACTGCTTAATAACCTGCGGGAGCAGATGTATCGGTATCGTGTGGAATATCTCAAACGCAAGGAATGTCATGCACAGCTGCTGGCAGAGCATCAGGAAATCATTGACGCAATCACGGGCAAGCAGGTGGAACGGGCGATGAAGGCGACCTGCAGGCATATTGATAATCAAGTAGAGGCAGTGAGCGATACGATTCGGAAACTATAAGTTGCCCGATAAATGCGCCTGAAAGAGGAATAAATCAGAAAGAATCTGTGAATACTCCCAATATCAAGTGATGAAGGGAGTACATAGGATGTGGAACGATAAAATATGGAATAAAAAACAGAAATGGAACAGGCGGATGGTACCATTGGCAATGGCATTGCTGATGGCGGGGTTCGTGACCGGGACAGTGGTCTGCCGGGCACGGCTCAATGCACAGGCAAAGATGCAGCAACATCTGGCACAGGAAGTACTGCGGTTTCATGTACTGGCAAACAGTGACAGCAAAAAGGATCAGGAGCTGAAATTGTTTGTGCGCGATGCAGTGCTGTCTTATCTTGAGGCAGAGATGCCCGCGCAGATGGACGTGGAGGAGACAAAACTCTGGATGCGGGAGCATGTAAGAGAGATTGAGCAGACAGGGATTGACGCAGTGGAGGAGCGGGGGTATGATTATCCGGTGAATGCTGCGGTGACAACGTGCTGGTTCCCCGATAAGACATATGGAGATCTTACATTTCCGCAGGGGAACTATGAGGCGCTGCGCGTGGAAATCGGAGCGGCCAAAGGACATAACTGGTGGTGTGTGCTGTATCCGAGCCTTTGTTTCATGGATTCGGTCAGTGCGGTGGTTCCGGAGGAAGGAAAGGAAAAGCTACAGAACGTACTGACGGAAGATGAGTATGCCAGGATTACAGTGACGGATAAATTTAAAATAAAATGGTATTTCCTTGAACTGTTTGCAGACCGGGAGTGAATAGGACAGAGATTTTTAGTAAGACAACAGAATGAGGAGACAAACATGAAGTACACATTTGATACCAGAATAAGATACAGTGAGTGCGATCACCGGGGGACGCTTACACTCCCCGGTATCATTAATTATTTGCAGGACTGCAGCACCTTCCAGTCGGAAGACATCGGCTTCGGGGTGAAAAAAATAAAGGAACAAAAGCGGGCGTGGATTCTTTCTTATTGGCAGATCGTGGTGGAGCGTTATCCGAAAATGATGGAAAAGGTCACGGTTGGAACCTTTGCCAGCAAATTCAAAGGGATCATCGGCGAGCGAAATTTCTTCCTAAATGATGCGGAAGGAAGACGCATCGTGAGTGCGGCATCTGTCTGGGTGCATATGGATACGGAACGTATGCGGCCGGTAAGACCTTCGGAGGAAGAGATAAACGCTTATGGAGAGGAAGAACCGCTGGATATGGAGTATGAAGGACGCAAAATCGTCCTGCCTGAGCACATAAAGGAGTTGGAGTCATTTCCAATCAGACGATATCACATTGACACAAATGAACATGTCAACAACTGTCAGTATGTACAGATGGCCCTGGAAATGATTCCGGCAGATAAAATCATCCGCCAGGTACGGGTCGAGTACCGCAAATCGGCAGTCTATGGAGATGTGATTTATCCGAAGCTTGCAGAGGCGGTCGATTGCACGGTAGTGGAACTGTGTGATGCACAGGGAAATATTTTTGCCGTAGTGGAGTTCAAAGAATAGTACAGGAGTGAAATGTTATGAAGTACGATGTCATTATCATTGGAGCAGGACCGGGCGGTATTTTTTCTGCCTATGAGCTGGTAAAACAAAACGAAAATTTGAAAATTGCTATCTTTGAGGCGGGCAACCCGCTGGAAAAACGGAAGTGTCCGATTGACGGAAAGAAAGTGAAAAGCTGTATCGGCTGTCCGACTTGTGCCATCATGAGCGGATTCGGCGGGGCGGGCGCATTTTCCGACGGCAAATATAATATCACGAATGCTTTTGGAGGTACACTCTATGAGCACATCGGGCGTGACCGCGCCATCGAACTGATGCGATATGTGGACGATATCAATATGTCTCATGGCGGGGAGGGCACGAAAATGTATTCTACTGCGGGCACAAAGTTCAAAAAGCTGTGTATGCAAAACAAACTGAACCTGCTGGATGCATCCGTGCGCCATCTGGGGACTGATATTAATTATATCGTACTGGAAAATCTTTATGCGGAGTTAAAAGATAAAGTGGACTTTAAGTTCCGGTGTGAGGTGGAACGGCTGGAGATTGTGGAAAGCGGATACCGTGTACATTATACGGGTGGAACCGACGACTGTGAGAAGTGTGTTGTCTCCGTCGGCCGCAGCGGCAGCGCGTGGATGCAGAAGGTCTGTGAAGAACTGGCGATTCCGACCAGCTCTAACCGGGTGGATTTGGGCGTGCGTGTGGAAATCCCGGCAGAGATATTCTCTCATCTGACAGATGAACTGTACGAGAGCAAGATCGTTTACCGCACGGAAAAGTTTGAGGACAATGTACGTACCTTCTGCATGAATCCATACGGTATCGTGGTAAATGAGAATACAAAGGGTATCGTGACCGTAAACGGACACAGTTATGAAGACCCCGGGAAACAGACTGAGAATACAAACTTTGCGCTGCTGGTGTCCAAGCATTTTTCTGAGCCTTTCAAGGACAGTAATGGATATGGCGAAAGTATCGCGCGCCTGTCAAATATGCTGGGCGGCGGAGTTATCGTGCAGCGGTTCGGAGATTTGATTCGCGGCCGGCGCAGCAATGAAAAACGAATTGAGGAAGGTCTGGTGCGGCCGACTCTGGCGGCGACACCCGGAGATTTGAGCCTGGTGCTGCCGAAACGGATTCTGGATGGTATCATTGAGATGATTTATGCATTGGACAAGATTGCCCCGGGTACAGCCAATGATGATACGTTGCTGTATGGTGTAGAAGTGAAGTTCTACAATATGGAAGTTGAGATTGATGAAAATCTGGAAACGGTGCATAAAGGGCTGTACGTCATCGGAGACGGAAGTGGTGTGACTCATTCTCTGTCTCATGCATCTGCGAGCGGTGTACATGTGGCGAGATGCATTGCGGGTAATCAGGGGTAAACGAAAGGACGAAAGAACATGAAATTAGGACAAAAACAAGTGCTGACAGTAGTAAAGAAAGTGGAGTTCGGGGTGTATTTAGGCAGTGATACCGAGCGAGTGTTATTGCCCAAAAAACAGGTGCCGGCAGGAATTGAAATCGGTGACCCGGTGGAGGTCTTTTTGTACAAAGATTCCAGCGACCGTTTGATTGCTACTACGCAGGAGCCGAAACTGACGCTGGGAGAACTGGCGGTGCTTGATGTGGCAGATACAAACCGCTACGGGGCATTTCTCGACTGGGGGCTGGAAAAAGACTTGTTTCTTCCGTTTAAGCAGCAGACAGCCAGGGTAAAGAAAGGCGACCGTTGTCTGGTATCACTGTATATTGATAAAAGTGAGCGCCTCTGCGCGACAATGAAAGTGTATTCCATGCTGAAGACAGATTCTCCGTACAAAAAGGACGATAAAGTCGGCGGCATTATTTATAGTGTCAGCGAGGAATATGGGGCATATGTGGCGGTTGACGGGCGTTACTCGGCCTGTCTCTTATACACATCTCCGAGCCCACGAGACCGTACTAGATCTC
>CALZPS010000112.1 GCA_945827765.1 uncultured Lachnospiraceae bacterium
ATCAGGCAGTGCGCATCTACATCGCACAGAAGAGAAAAATCTCCGTCGGCGATAAGATGGCCGGCCGTCATGGTAACAAGGGTGTTGTTTCCCGCGTGCTGCCGGTAGAGGATATGCCGTATCTGCCAAATGGCCGTCCGCTGGATATCGTATTGAACCCGTTGGGCGTGCCGTCACGTATGAACATCGGACAGGTATTGGAGATTCACTTAAGTCTTGCCGCAAAGGCGCTTGGCTTTAATATTTCCACACCTGTATTTGACGGCGCAAATGAAAATGATATTATGGACACTCTGGATCTGGCAAATGATTATGTCAATCTGGAATGGGATGAATTTAAGGCAAAACACGGCGAAGAATTGCTGCCGGAAGTGCTGGATTATCTGTATGAGAACCGTGACCACAGAGAATTGTGGAAAGGGGTTCCGCTGTCGCGTGACGGCAAGGTTCGTCTGCGTGACGGACGTACCGGCGAGTATTTCGACAGCCCGGTTACGATCGGACACATGCATTATCTGAAACTGCATCACCTGGTAGACGATAAAATTCATGCCCGTTCTACCGGCCCGTACTCCCTTGTTACACAGCAGCCGCTGGGTGGTAAGGCGCAGTTCGGAGGACAGCGTTTCGGAGAGATGGAGGTTTGGGCTCTTGAGGCTTATGGCGCATCCTATACATTGCAGGAGATTCTGACTGTGAAGTCGGATGACGTGGTAGGTCGTGTGAAGACATACGAGGCCATCATCAAGGGCGAGAATATTCCTGAGCCGGGAATTCCTGAGTCTTTCAAGGTGTTGCTCAAAGAATTGCAGTCACTGGCGCTGGATGTGCGTGTGCTGCGTGATGATAATACGGAAGTGGAGATCATGGAATCTGTTGATTATGGAAATACCAATCTCAACGCAATTATCGAGGGTGACAGAAGATATAGTGATGATAATGAGTCCTTTGGGGCACATGGTTTCACAGAGCAGGAGTTCGTAGAGGGAGAACTGGCGGATATCGAGCCGGAGGACGATGAGTTTGACGATGATGATATTCTGGATTTTGACGAATATTATGATGATGACGATGATATGGAATAGGAGGAGCCAACAGTATGCCAATGAATAATGAACAACAACAAGAACCATTAACATTTGATGCAATTAAAATCGGTCTGGCTTCACCGGAGAAAATACAGGAATGGTCCAGAGGTGAGGTGACCAAGCCTGAAACGATTAATTACAGAACATTGAAACCGGAAAAAGATGGTTTGTTTTGTGAGCGTATTTTCGGACCAAGCAAGGATTGGGAGTGCCATTGCGGCAAGTATAAGAAAATCCGATACAAAGGCGTAGTCTGTGACCGATGTGGTGTAGAAGTGACCAAGGCAAGCGTGCGTCGTGAGCGTATGGGACATATTGCCCTGGCAGCTCCGGTTTCCCATATTTGGTATTTTAAGGGGATTCCCAGCCGTATGGGGCTGATTCTTGACATTTCGCCGAGAACATTGGAGCGAGTATTATATTTTGCATCCTATATCGTGCTGGATAAGGGCGAGACAGACCTGCAGTATAAGCAGGTTCTGTCTGAGAACGAATATCAGGAGGCAAGAGAAAAGTGGGGCAGCTCCTTCCGGGTAGGTATGGGAGCTGAGTCCATTCTGGAACTTTTACAGGCCATTGATTTGGAGAAGGAGTATGCAGAACTGCAGGAAGTGCTGAATAATTCGACCGGCCAGAAACGTGCCAGAGTTGTAAAACGTCTGGAAGTCGTAGAGGCATTCCGCGAATCGGGAAATAAGCCGGAGTGGATGATTCTGACAGCGATTCCGGTCATCCCGCCGGATTTACGTCCGATGGTACAGCTGGATGGCGGACGTTTTGCAACATCCGACCTGAATGATTTGTATAGAAGAATCATCAATCGAAATAACCGCTTGAGAAGACTTCTGGAACTGGGCGCACCGGATATTATCGTTCGCAATGAGAAACGTATGCTGCAGGAGGCGGTTGATGCCCTGATTGATAATGGCCGCCGCGGCCGTCCGGTTACAGGACCGGGCAACAGAGCATTGAAATCTCTGTCTGATATGCTGAAAGGTAAGTCAGGACGTTTCCGTCAGAATCTGCTCGGAAAACGTGTAGACTATTCAGGACGTTCCGTTATCGTAGTCGGCCCGGAACTGAAGATTTATCAGTGCGGTCTGCCGAAAGAGATGGCAATCGAGCTGTTCAAACCATTTGTTATGAAAGAACTGGTGGCAAATGGAACAGCACACAATATCAAAAATGCAAAGAAGATGGTAGAAAGACTGCAGCCGGAGGTATGGGATGTACTGGAAGGCGTTATCAAAGAGCATCCGGTTATGCTGAACCGTGCCCCCACACTGCACAGACTTGGTATTCAGGCATTTGAACCGATTCTGGTAGAGGGTAAAGCAATCAAGCTGCATCCGTTGGTATGTACTGCTTACAATGCCGACTTTGACGGTGACCAGATGGCTGTTCACGTACCGCTGTCTGTAGAGGCGCAGGCAGAATGCCGTTTCCTTCTGCTTTCCCCGAACAATCTGCTGAAACCGTCGGACGGTGGCCCGGTGGCTGTTCCGTCACAGGATATGGTTCTTGGTATCTATTATCTGACACAGGAAAGACCGGGAGCCAAAGGCGAGGGTATGTTCTTCAAGAATTTGAATGAGGCGATACTGGCCTATGAAAACGGCTATATTACCCTTCATTCCAAAATCAAAGTGCGTGTCAGCAAGACAATGGCTGACGGCAGCATAAAGAGCGGCATCATCGATGTGACGTTGGGACGTATGTTGTTTAATGAGATTATTCCGCAGGATCTGGGATTTGTGGATCGAGAGGTGGAAGGCAATGAGCTTCTTTTGGAAGTGGATTTCCACGTAGGCAAGAAACAGTTGAAACAGATTCTGGAGAAGGTCATCAATACGCATGGAGCAACGCAGACAGCAGAAGTGTTGGATGACGTAAAATCCATCGGTTACAAATATTCTACGAGAGCAGCCATGACGGTATCCATTTCCGACATGACCGTGCCTCCGCAGAAACCGCAGATGATTGAGGAAGCACAGAATACCGTGGATAAGATCACTAAAAACTACAAGCGTGGTCTGATTACTGAGGAGGAACGTTATAAAGAGGTTGTGGAGACATGGAAGGCAACAGACGACAAGCTGACCGAGGCGTTGTTGTCAGGTCTGGATGCATATAACAACATCTTCATGATGGCAGACTCCGGTGCCCGTGGTTCAGACAAACAGATCAAACAGCTTGCCGGAATGCGTGGCCTGATGGCAGATACAACAGGACGTACAATCGAGCTGCCGATTAAGTCCAACTTCCGTGAAGGTTTGGACGTATTGGAGTATTTCATGTCAGCGCACGGAGCCAGAAAGGGTATGTCCGATACAGCTCTGCGTACGGCGGACTCAGGTTACCTGACCAGACGTCTGGTAGACGTTTCACAGGAATTGATTATCCATGATTCGGATTGTTCAGAAAGCGGAAAAGAAATTCCTGGTATGTATGTTCAGGCATTCATGGACGGAAATGAAGAGATTGAGAGTCTTCAGGAGCGTATCACAGGACGTTTTGCCTGCGAGGATATCAAGGACAAGGACGGAAATGTGCTTGTGAAGGCAAACCATATGATTACACCGCGACGCGCTGAACGTGTGATGAGAAAAGGTGTGGATGAGAATGGTAATGAATTGACGAAAGTCAAAATACGTACGATTCTCACCTGTAAATGCAAGGACGGCGTGTGCTCAAAGTGTTATGGTGCCAATATGGCAACAGGAGAGGCGGTACAAGTTGGCGAGGCAGTCGGTATCATTGCGGCACAGTCCATCGGTGAACCGGGTACCCAGCTTACCATGCGTACGTTCCACAACGGTGGTGTTGCCGGAGATGACATCACACAGGGTCTTCCTCGTGTCGAAGAGTTGTTCGAGGCAAGAAAGCCGAAAGGTTTGGCAATTATTACCGAATTTGCTGGAACTGCGACGTTGAGCGATACAAAGAAAAAACGTGAAGTCATCGTATCCAACGATGAGACCGGAGAGTCAAAGGCATACCTGATTCCATACGGTTCCCGTATCAAGGTGCAGGATGGACAGGTACTGGAGGCAGGAGATGTATTGACTGAAGGTAGCGTAAATCCGCATGATCTTTTGAAAATCAAGGGACTGCGTGCAGCTCAGGATTATTTGCTGCGCGAAGTACAGAGAGTTTACCGTCTGCAGGGTGTAGAAATCAACGATAAGCATATCGAGGTAATTGTTCGTCAGATGCTGAAGAAGATTCGCATCGAGGAAAATGGAGATACAAATTTCCTGCCGGGCAGCATGGTAGATGTGCTGGAGTTTGAAGAAGTGAACGAGAAAATCAGAATGGAAAACGAGGAACTGATAAAGGCCGGAAAAGAAGAGGAAGTCAAAGAGCCGGCGACCGGAGAGCAGATTATGCTGGGAATCACAAAGGCTTCTCTGGCAACAGATTCCTTCCTGTCAGCGGCATCCTTCCAGGAGACGACGAAAGTGTTGACTGAGGCCGCTATCAAGGGCAAGGTTGATCATCTGATTGGTCTGAAGGAAAATGTTATTATCGGTAAACATATTCCGGCAGGTACCGGTATGAAAAAATACCGTGACGTTCGCCTGAATACGGAAATAAAACCGGAAGATGAGATTTCCTTTGAGGAAGATGAGACAGAAGATGTTTCCGAGGTGGATGTAGAGGAAGAGCTGATGCCGGCAGAAGATACAGAAGATGTAGAAATCTATGCCGAAAATCAGGAAGACGAAGAAGATTTCGTATTCGAGGAAGAATAAAATCTATCGTTAAAAATATGACAGACTTAAAAATTATACTTGCAAAATTTATTTGTGTGTCGTATAATACACCTTAATTGAAAAAAGCTTAGTCAATCAATGACATGACTGAGCTTTTTTCATTGATATACGGGATACTATGGGTATACCCGCGAGCGAGTCTTGAATACAATAGAGAAAAGACTAGGAGGAAAAAGAACATGGAAAATATGATGTGGATTGTTCCTGTGGTTGCTGGATTAGCTCTGTTATTTGCAGCATATCTTACATTGAAAGTGTGCAGGCAGAGCGCAGGAACAGACAGAATGAAAGAAATTGCTGATGCAATTGCGGAAGGCGCACGCGCATTTTTGACAGCAGAGTATAAGATTTTGGTTATTTTTGTAGCTGTGCTGTTTGTGCTGATTGGAATTGGAATCGGCAGTTGGGTGACCGCAATCTGTTTTGTGATCGGAGCAGCATTCTCGACAATAGCAGGATATTGTGGAATGACGGTTGCTACCAAGGCGAATGTACGGACGGCAAATGCAGCAAGGAAAAGTGGCATGAATCAGGCGTTATCGATTGCATTTTCCGGCGGCGCTGTAATGGGAATGTGTGTGGCAGGACTGGGAGCACTTGGCGTGAGTCTGGTTTATATCGTGACAAAGAATGTAGATGTGCTGTCAGGATTCAGTCTCGGAGCATCTTCTATCGCATTGTTTGCCCGTGTGGGCGGTGGTATTTATACCAAAGCTGCTGACGTGGGTGCAGATCTGGTAGGTAAAGTTGAGGCGGGAATTCCCGAGGATGATCCGCGTAATCCGGCTGTAATCGCAGATAATGTAGGCTGTCTCTTATACACATCTGACGCTGCCGACGATACTCCTTGTGTAG
>CALZPS010000113.1 GCA_945827765.1 uncultured Lachnospiraceae bacterium
TCTGGAATACTCTGCCACTATGGCAAAATGTAAAGGCTGCACCAACAACTGCCGTCTGACCATCAACCATTTCAGCGGCGGACGCAAATTCATCACCGGAAACCGCTGTGAAAGAGGGCTTGGAAAAGAAAAAACAGACCATCATATGCCAAATCTTTTCGCTTACAAGCTTGAACGCTATTTTGGTTACGAACCACTCGCAGAGTCAGAGTCACCGCGGGGAGTCATCGGTATCCCGCGCGTTTTAAATATGTACGAGAACTATCCATTCTGGTTTACATTTTTCACAAAGCTGGGATTTCGCGTCGTAGTTTCCCCGGCATCGACCAGAAAAATATATGAATTGGGAATTGAATCCATACCCAGTGAATCCGAGTGTTACCCGGCGAAACTGGCGCATGGGCATGTACAATGGCTGATCAATCAGGGAATCGAGCATATTTTCTATCCCTCGATTCCATACGAACGTAAAGAATTTGAAGAAGCAAACAATCACTATAACTGCCCGATTGTCACCTCCTACCCGGAGAATATCAAGAACAACATGGATCCCATCGTCAAGGGAGAGGTGGATTTCATTCATCCGTTCCTGAACTTTGAGAACGAGGATACAATTGCCTTCAAATTGATTGATGAGCTTGCCGAAAAATTTTCTCTGACTCCAGAAGAAATCAAATCCGCTGTTCATGCTGCATGGGAAGAACTGGAAAACTGCCGCAAAGATATGCAGAAAAAGGGTGAAGAGACAATCGCGTTCCTCAATAAGACCGGAAATCGGGGCATCGTGCTGGCAGGACGCCCGTATCATATTGACCCCGAGGTCAATCACGGACTTCCTGAGCTGATTACATCCTATCATATTGCCGTATTGACGGAGGATTCCATCTCCCATCTCAATCCTGCACAGCACCCGCTCAATGTGATGGATCAGTGGATGTATCATTCCCGCCTTTATGCGGCGGCAAACTATGTCAAGACAGTTGACAATCTGGATTTGATTCAACTGAATTCGTTCGGCTGTGGACTGGATGCCGTGACAACGGATCAGGTATCGGATATTTTGACAAACTCCGGCAAGATATATACAACATTAAAAATTGATGAGGTCAACAATCTCGGTGCAGCCCGTATTCGCGTGCGCTCCCTGCTGGCGGCCATCCGTGTGCGTGATCAGAGAAATGACAAGCGAACCATACATTCTTCTGCCATTGAGAAAGTTCCTTTTACCAAGGATATGAAAGCCTCCTATACGATACTTTGTCCACAGATGTCTCCGATTCATTTTGAGATTATTGAACCGGCATTCCAAGCTTCCGGCTATCGTCTGGAAGTGCTGCCCAACGACAATAAGCAGGCAGTGGATGTCGGGCTGAAATATGTCAACAATGATGCATGTTATCCGTCTCTGATTGTGGTGGGACAGATTATGGATGCAATTTTGTCAGGCAGATATGACACCGACAAACTTGCTGTCATCATCACCCAGACCGGCGGTGGCTGCCGCGCCTCCAACTATATCGGATTTATCCGCCGGGCATTGAAAAAAGCGGGCTATGCGCATATTCCGGTCATCTCTCTGAATTTGAGCGGTCTGGAGAGCAATCCCGGATTTCAGATTACACCGCCGCTGGTGCTGCGCGGAATTTACGGACTGGTATTTGGCGATATCTTTATGAAATGTGTCTACCGGATGCGCCCTTATGAGGCCGTTCCGGGAACCACGGATGCACTGCACCGTAAATGGGCCGAAAAATGCAAAACATTTGTGTCCAAGGGCTATCCGTCCCGTCGTGTATTTAAGAAAATGTGTGCGGATATTATCCGGGAATTCGATGAGATTGAAACCTTGGATATTCAAAAGCCTCGCGTCGGTGTAGTCGGCGAGATTCTGGTGAAATTTCTGCCTGCGGCAAATAATCATCTTGTCGAGCTTTTGGAAAAGGAAGGCGCTGAAGCAGTTGTTCCGGATTTGATGGACTTTTTACAGTATTGTTTCTATAATCAGCACTTTAAAGTATCTGACCTCGGTTTTGCCAAATCCAAGGCCAAAATTGCCGATTTGGGAATTTCACTGATGGAATGGTTCCGTGCCCCTGCCAACAAGGCTTACCGGGCAAGCAAACATTTTGAACCAACTACACATATTAGTAAACTGGCAGAAATGGCATCCGATATCGTATCCATCGGCAACCAGACTGGTGAAGGATGGTTTTTGACCGGAGAAATGTTGGAACTTATCCACAGCGGTGCGGGCAATATCGTCTGTACACAGCCGTTCGCCTGCCTGCCAAACCACGTAGTAGGGAAAGGCGTCATCAAAGAACTGCGAAGACTCTACCCGCAGTCCAATGTCGTAGCCATCGACTTTGACCCGGGTGCCAGCGAGGTCAATCAATTAAATCGTATCAAACTGATGCTCTCGACGGCAAACAAAAATCTGGAGAAAGAAATCAGTGAAAAAACCACTTCATAAGGGATAATCAGATGTGCGAGGATGTGCAGGGATTCGGATTAAAATGATGTCTGCTTTGCAGACCCGAATCCCGCGCCAAGACCCGCAGGCGAGTCTTGATTTTTATGATTCAGTTCAGCAATAGGATGATCTGTTACATTCATATTGGCCGGCTCACGATACGCAGGATTTTTTCCGGGCGATCCACGATATAATCCGCGCCTGCCTGCTTTAATTCCTGCAGATCACCATATCCGTATAGTACTCCGATAGAGGAAACTCCTGCTTTTGCCGCACCTGATATATCATGTTCACGGTCTCCCACCATCCACACACGGTTTCTGTTCTTCACCCCACAATTTTCCAGAACATACTCTATGACATCTGCCTTGCGTACTCTGCCGCCTTCTAACAGACTGCCGCCGATGAACTCAAAGCAGGAATCAAATCCAAAATATTCTGCAATCTGACGGGCAAATATTTCCGGCTCGGAAGTGGCAATTGCGGTATGCACCCCCATATTACGTAGTTCTTTCACCGTCTCAACGATACCTTCGTACACTTTATTTTCATAAATTCCTTTTGTCGTATAATACTCACGGTAAAAACGAACCAGCTTTGCGCCTTCTTCCTCCGACACTTTCGCATACTCCTGAAACTGCTGCTGAAGCGGTGGTCCCACAAAACATTTCAGTTGTTCTTTGTCCTCCACCTCTCTGCCGTATTTTTCCAGCGCATAACATACACTGTTAATTATTCCTTCTGCCGAATCCGTAATGGTGCCATCCAAATCAAACAGTACCCATATATCATCCTGCATCGTCAAAACCTCCGAATCTGATCTTCTTTTTCATCATTTGTCTTAATGATTTTTTTGATGATAGCATAATACCCATAGGAATCATTGACTTTAATATATACGCGGTCGTTTAGTTTTCTTCCCAACACAGCCTTTCCCAGCGGAGAATCAATGCTGATCAGACCGTTGAGGGAGCTGCCGCGCACGGAAGTGACCAGACGATAGGTTTCCGTCTCATCGTCATCCTCCATATAAAGCTCCACGGTATTATTGATTCCCACTTCATCCTCTTTGGAACTTTCATCTACAATAATCGCATTTTTCAGCATTTTCTCCAGATAACGAATCCGGCTCTCATTACTATTCTTGTCCTTTTTTGCCGCATGATATTCAAAATTTTCACTCAAATCGCCATGCGCACGTGCCTCCTTAACCGCCGCAATCGCCTCTTTGCGCACAACCAGTTTGCGGTGTTCAATCTCCGCCTCTATTTTTTCCACATCACTTTTTGTCAATTTTTCTCTCATCACAATTTTACTCCTACATCAATTTCTAAACACCATCCTGCATCCACTGTGCCCAGAACTTTTTCAACAGATCCGAAACATGCTCCAGACTGCATGTTTGAAAATCATTCCACTCTCTGGGAAACGTTTCCAGATATCGCCTGTCCAGAAAACGTTCATCAAGCAGAAGAATCATTCCTCTGTCTTCTTCCGTGCGTATCACCCTTCCGGCAGACTGCAGTACTTTATTCATTCCCGGATACAGATATGCATAATCAAAACCAGACATCTGTCTCTTGTCAAACCATTGTTTCAAAAGCTCCCTCTCGTTGCACACCTGAGGCAGTCCCGTCCCGACGATGATTGCTCCGATCAGACGTTCCGCTGTCAAGTCAATACCTTCCGAAAAAACACCACCCATCACGCAAAATCCAATCAATGTATTCGTCCGCTCTTCTTCAAAGGTCTCCAGAAATATTTCCCGGGCCTCCTCGCCCATAAATTGTGACTGCAGCACAATTTCTATCGCATCATCCAGTTCTTCCAGAGATTGTATACAGGTATACACATCTTCCATAAACCGATAAGACGGGAAAAAAACCATATAATTTCCGCGCCGTTCTCTCACGGCATGTAAAATATAACGGCCAATCCGCTCATACGTCTTCGGCCCTCTGCGAGTATATTTTGTACTCACATCTGTTCCAATCAGCAGCCTCCTGTTCGCCTGTGGAAATAAAGATTTGGCATAAACTGCATAATCGTCTGTTTCGACGCTGAGCAGTTTTTTATAATAATGGATAGGGAGCAGCGTTGCCGAAAAAAAGATCGTACTATTTCCCTGACTCAGATACTGGTTTAAGTTAACTGCCGGATTTACACAGAACAGATTGAGGCGGAAACGCCCATCTGCTCCCAGCTCTGTATAGATTTCATAATTCTCATCTAATTGCTCATAAATATTTAGAAAGGAACGCACCTGAAAATAAAACTCCAGAACTTCGTCTCGTTTTTCCTGATTCTGTGGTTCTTCAAGATAACGTTCCAACTCTGTCATAACATTTATTAATTTTAATGCAATATGTGATACACTGTCAAGTATCTGATAGTTTTCGCACTCTTTTTTAAGTAAAAGCAACTGTTTGTTGCATTCCTCCAGCCTTTTTGCAAGCTTTTGATCCGTATTTTTGATAAGCCTCCGGATACTCAGCACATCCTCTTTGACAAGTACCGCGCTGTACATCTGCCTTCCACGCTCAACCAGATTGTGTGCCTCATCAATGAGAAACAGGTACTCTCCTTTTCCACTCTCCGAGAAAAAACGTTTTAAATGTGCATCTGGGTCAAACACATAATTATAGTCACAGATGACCGCATCCACCCACACCGAGACATCCAGCGCCATCTCGAACGGACAGACCTGATGATGTCTTGCCTGCCGTTCCAACACTTCGCGGGTCATCCTGTCAGTTGTCTGAAGTAGTTCATAGACCGCATCATTTACCCGGTCATAGTGCCCTTTTGCATAAGGACATGCATCCGGATTACACTCTGTCTCTTCACAAAAACAGATTTTTTCTTTTGCAGTCAGTGTAATGGTCTTATAGGCAAGTCCTTTCTGCTGTAAGATGTCAAATGCCTGTTCCGCCACCGTCCTCGTTATCGTCTTGGCAGTCAGATAAAACAATTTCTCCCCCAGGCCTTCTCCCACCGCCCTGACAGCAGGAAATATGGTTGCCATTGTCTTGCCTGCCCCTGTCGGAGCCTGAATAAAGAGTTTCTTTTTCCGCAGAATCGTCCGATACACCGAAGAGACCAGTTCTTTCTGCCCTTCCCTGTAAGCAAACGGAAACTCACAGCTTTGAATGGATCGATTGCGCACCTCTCTCCATTCCTGTCTCTTATACACATCTCCGAGCCCACGAGACCGTACTAGATCT
>CALZPS010000114.1 GCA_945827765.1 uncultured Lachnospiraceae bacterium
TCTAGTACGGTCTCGTGGGCTCGGAGATGTGTATAAGAGACAGCACTGGAACTTCTGAATATTTACGCCCCGGAGAAGAAATCACTCTTTGCCTCGTTGGAAGGGAAAGCGTTGATTGACGCAAAGACGCTGGAGGCGGCAGTCTGCCGAAAGGATGAGCTGCAGCGTACGGTGACAAGAATCCAGACATTGGACAAACAGTTGGCGGAAGGAAAAGCCGAAATTCTCAAACTGGAAAACAGCATGGAAAGCCTGACCCCATGGATGGCGCTGGGGATTCCCATGAATCTGTCGGGGACACGTCAGACAGCGGTGATACTTGGTACGATGCCGGGCAATACATCGGCGGAGGACATTTGCCGGATGCTGTCGGAAACAGATCTTGATGTGGATGTAAATGTTGTTTCGGCGAGCAAGGATATGACTTGCGTGGTAGTCTGCTGTATGAAAGCAGATGCACAGACCGTGGAAAATGCACTCAGAGTTCACGGTTTTGCCAGACCTTCGCAGGTATGGCCGAAAACTCCTGCCGAAGTGAAAGCAGATTTGCAGGCTCAGATTCTGGAGCAGGAAGAGCAGATGGAGGCGGCGAGGACGGAGCTTGTCTCGCTGGCAGAAAACCGAAATGATTTGCGTATTCTGGCAGATTATTACCGGGTTCGGGCAGAAAAGTACAAGGTGTTGGGAACGCTTCCGCAAACGGAGAGGACATTTTTTATCAGCGGATATGTACCCGCGAAAGAAGTAGGAAGGTTAGAGAAAGCTCTGAAACGTTATGACTGCGTGATTGATGTGGAGGAGCTCAAAGAGGACGAAGAAGGGCCGGTGCTTTTGGAAAATAACAATGTATCAGGTTGTGCGGAAGGCATTCTGGAGTCATTCGGACTGCCGCACAAAGGTGAAATCGACCCGACCACAGTGATGGCGGTGTTTTACATTTTCTTCTTCGGTATGATGTTGTCGGATGCTGCATATGGGGCAATCATCGCCGTGGCCTGCGGGGTGGCTCTGCGTAAGTTCCCGCGGATGGAGACCGGTATGAAGAAGTCACTGCAGTTATTCTTCTGGTGCGGACTCTCGACACTGGTGTGGGGTGTCTTGTTCGGAGGATATTTCGGAGATGTGGTAAATGTTGTCTCACGGACATTTTTCGGACACGAGGTGGGCATTCCGCCGCTTTGGTTTGCCCCGCTGGAAGATCCGATGAAATTGTTGATTTACTCACTGGGATTCGGCGTATTGCATTTGTTTGTGGGCTTCGGTATCAAGGGTTATATGTATCTGCGTGACAAACGGTACATAGATTTCTTCTGTGATACCGTGCTGTGGTTCATGCTCCTGATTGGCCTTTTGCTGATGCTGATACCGAGCAGCATTTTTGCCTCGATTGCGCAGACAACGATTGTATTCCCGCCTGCACTCAATCTATTGGCGAAGGGGATGGCAATCGGAGGAGCCGTGGGAATCCTGTTGATGTCGGGGCGCTCGAACAAGAATTTTGCCCTGCGGCTGGCGCTGGGAGCTTATGATTTATACAATATTTCCGGCTGGCTGAGCGACCTGCTTTCCTATTCCAGACTGTTGGCATTGGGGCTGGCGACCGGGGTAATTGCGCAGGTGGTCAACCAGATGGGCAGTATGTTTGGCGGAGGAATCGGCGGCGCAATTGCATTTACGCTGATATTTATCGTGGGACATACATTGAATCTGGCAATCAATATGCTCGGAGCATATGTGCACACGAACCGTCTGCAGTATGTGGAATTTTTCGGAAAGTTCTATGAGGGCGGCGGACGAGCTTTTGAACCGTTTAAAGAAAATACAAAGTATACAGATATAAAGGAGGAATTATAATTATGAGTCTTTTTGATCAGATGGGTATTGTTTATGCATTGTTGGGTGCAGCAATTGCAGTGCTGCTTGCAGGCGCGGGAAGCGCGATGGGTGTTGGTATTGCAGGACAGGCGGCTGCGGGGGTTATCTCCGAGGATCCGAGTAAGTTTGTGAAAGTTCTGGTTTTGCAGCTGCTGCCGGGTACACAGGGATTGTATGGTCTGCTCGTTGGATTTATTACATTGTCTAAGATTGGCATTATCGGAGGAAACGCTGCGGATGTCTCCGTACAGAGCGGATTGTTGATATTGGGAGCATGTCTGCCGATTGGTATTGTAGGTCTGATTTCCGGAAGGGCACAGGGAAAGACCGCTGCATCCTGCATCGGAATCGTTGCCAAGAAACCGGATCAGTTTGTAAAGGCCATGCTGTTTCCGGCGATGGTTGAGACTTACGCGATTCTGGCGCTTTTGATTTCCTTCCTGGCTGTGAATGGAATACAGATTTGATGTTATTATTCAACCATGCACAAGGCAGGGGTGAGCCGGCATGACCGGATTTCATGAAGGAGGAAAACGATGAGCGGATTAGACAAAATCAAGAGTCAAATCCTGGAGGATGCCAATGCGCTGGCGGCGACTAAAATTGCCCTCGCCAGAGAAGAGGCGGATGCGCTGCTGGTCAAAGCGGAGGAAGAGATGGCGGCGGAGAGTTTAAAAGGCGCACAGCAGTCCGAAGAGGCGGTAAAAAACTATGCGGAACGCATTCAGTCAGCCTGTGACATGCAGCGGCGCAAAGCTCTGTTGGCGGCACGGCAGGAACTGATTGCGGATGTGCTTTCGAAGGCGTATGAGCGGTTGCTGTCACTGCCTGCGGAAGAATATTTTGCTCTGCTTTTGAAGGTGCTTGCACAGTATGCGCAGCCGGAAGAGGGGGAGATGTATCTCTCTGAAAGAGATTTGAAGAGAATGCCGAAGGGGTTTGAAACGGAAGTAAAGAAGATTGCTGCGGAAAAAGGCGGCAGACTGACAATTCCCGGTGAGTCAAAAGAGATGGACGGCGGGTTTGTGCTGGTATATGGCGGTATCGAAGAAAATTGTACGATTCGCGCGATGTTCACCGCCAGACACGATGAATGGTCGGATTTGGTGCAGAAGATTCTTTTTTAGGAGGGCATGAGATTGAATGAATTAGAATACACGTATGCGGTCGCCCGTATACGGGCTCTGGAGACAGCCCTGCTCACCGATTCTGTCATTGACCAGTTGGTAAATTGTCAGACGTATGAACAATGTATACAGCTTTTGGAGGAAAAGGGCTGGGGCACACCGGACGGTAAAGGCGATGCGGAAATGATGCTCAAACAGCAGGAAGAGAAGGCGTGGGAAGTGATTCGGGATGTGGCGCCTGATTTGTCCGTGTTTGATGTCTTGTCGTATCAAAAGCTGTACCACAATCTCAAAGCAGCCGTCAAAGCAGTCTGCACGGATGTGCGGGGCGGCAATATTTTCTATGAGGATGCGGCAATCCCCGGGGATGAAATGCTGAAAATTGTCGAAAATAAAGAGTTTTCACGGCTCCCGGAGCATATGAGGCATGTGGCACAGGAGGCATATGAGACACTTTTGCAGACCCGCGACGGGCAGTTGTGTGATGTCATCATTGACCGGGCGGCACTGGATGCAATTTATGCTGCGGGGCAGCAGGCGAAGGACGATATTATTCGTGATTACGCGGAGTCTACGGTGGCAATCGCCGATATCAAGATTGCGGTGCGCTGTGCAAAGACCGGCAAATCGTTGGATTTCATGAAACGGGCGATGTCCCCCTGCGCGAGTGTCAATATCAATGAGCTGATGAAAGCAGCATTGGGCGGAACGGATGCGGTCAAAGAATATCTGAGTGGTACGATGTATGCGGAAGGTGCAGCAGCACTGGAAGTATCCGCATCAGCATTTGAAAGATGGTGTGACAACCGCATGATGCAGACGATGAAACCACAGAAATATCAGTCATTTTCTGTGGGACCATTGGTGGCATATCTGTTTGCCAGACAGAATGAAATCAAGACAGTGCGAATCATTCTTACCGGGAAACAGAATGGATTTTCGGACGAAATGCTCCGGGAAAGGGTAAGGGAGATGTATGTATAAGGTTGCGGTGTTAGGAGATTACGATAGTATTTACGGATTTTCCACGCTGGGTCTCAGCATCTGCCCCGTAAAGACCCGGGAAGAAGCAAAGGATATGCTGCAGCAGCTTGCCGGCAGCGAAAAATATGGCATCATCTATGTGACGGAAGGCGTGGCGGCACAAATCAGTGAAGAGATAGAAACGTACCGGGAACAGACATTTCCCGCCATCATCCAGATACCGGGAGTGTCCGGCAACACGGGAGCGGGTGTGGAAAATGTAAAGAAGACCGTGGAGCAGGCGGTCGGTTCGGATATTTTGTTCTCGGAGAGTTAAAGTTCATGCGTTGGTGAAATCCGAAAAAGGCGTACAGTTTCGCAGCTGTCCGGGCTGCGCGCGTGAACAGTGCACATGGACAATAACCTTAGAAGAGCAGAGAAGAAAGGTAGGGCATTACATGAGCAAAGGCGTGATAAAAAAGGTTGCAGGCCCGTTGGTCATCGCATCGGGCATGCGCGACGCGAACATGTTTGACGTGGTTCGTGTAAGTGAGCAGAGATTGATTGGAGAAATCATCGAGATACATGGAGATGAGGCCTCTATTCAGGTATATGAAGAGACTTCCGGTCTGGGACCGGGAGAACCGGTAGAGTCCACGGGAGTACCGATGTCGGTAGAACTTGGACCGGGACTGATTACCAGTATTTATGACGGCATACAGAGACCGCTGGACGATATCATGAAGGTGTCGGGCAACAACTTGAAGAGAGGTGTGGAAGTCCCTTCCCTGAAACGGGATTTGAAGTGGGAGTTTGTGCCTGTTGCAGCAGTCGGAGACGAGGTGGATGCCGGTGATATCATCGGAACCGTGCAGGAAACCATCGTTGTACAGCAGAAGATCATGGTTCCGTATGGTATCAAAGGAACAATCAAAGAAATCAAAGCCGGAAAATTTACGGTGGAAGAGACCGTTGCAATCGTAGCGACGCCGCAGGGAGATAAGGAGTTGACTCTGATGCAGAAATGGCCGGTGCGCCGCGGGCGTCCATATCAGAAGAAACTTCCTCCGGTGATGCCGCTTGTGACCGGGCAGCGTGTCATTGATACGTTCTTCCCGATTGCCAAGGGTGGTGTGGCAGCCGTTCCCGGGCCGTTCGGCAGCGGCAAAACGGTCATCCAGCACCAGTTGGCAAAATGGGCGGAGGCAGATATCGTGGTCTACATCGGCTGCGGTGAGCGTGGCAATGAGATGACGGACGTGTTGAACGAATTCCCGGAATTGAAAGACCCCAAGACAGGGCAGTCTCTGATGCAGAGGACGGTATTGATTGCCAATACCTCCGATATGCCGGTGGCGGCGCGGGAGGCATCCATTTACACCGGTATCACGATTGCGGAGTATTTTCGTGATATGGGATTTTCCGTGGCACTGATGGCAGACTCGACCTCCCGCTGGGCCGAGGCACTGCGTGAAATGTCCGGGCGACTGGAAGAGATGCCGGGTGAGGAAGGCTATCCGGCGTACCTGGGCAGCCGTCTGGCGCAGTTCTATGAGAGAGCCGGACAGGTCGTTGCCCTCGGCAAAGAAGGAAGAGTCGGTGCTCTGTCGGTAATCGGGGCGGTATCCCCTCCGGGCGGTGATATTTCCTGTCTCTTATACACATCTCCGAGCCCACGAGACCGTACTAGATC
>CALZPS010000115.1 GCA_945827765.1 uncultured Lachnospiraceae bacterium
GGATAACATTATGATAGATCAGGAAAAAATCAGACAGGCGGTGCGGCTTTTGCTGGAGGGCATCGGGGAAGATGCAGAGCGGGAGGGGCTTATTGAGACTCCGGATCGTGTCGCCAGGATGTACGAGGAGATTTACGGTGGGATGGAAGAGGACGCGGCTGTACATTTGAGCAAACGTTTCCGCGTGCAGAATAATGAGATGGTGGTTGAGAAGGATATAAACTTTTATTCTACCTGTGAACACCATATGCTGCCGTTTTATGGAAAGGTGCATATTGCTTATGTTCCTGATGGCGAGGTGGTCGGTTTGAGTAAATTGGCACGTACGGTGGAGGTGTATGCCCGCAGGCTGCAGCTGCAGGAACAACTGACCGCACAAATTGCCGATGCATTGATGGAAAATCTACATCCTCAGGGTGTGATGGTGATGATTGAGGCAGAGCATATGTGCATGACGATGCGGGGAATCAAAAAGCCGGGCAGTCAGACGGTAACTGTTGTAAAACGAGGTGCATTTCTGGAGAATGAAACTCTGTCGGACACCTTTTTCAGGATGGTGAAAGGGTAAGGGCAGAAGATGGAAATAATCGAGAAAATCCGCAGGCATCCGCTGTACCGGGAATATTACAACAAACTGGAAGAGATAGAAAAAGAACGCATCTTTTGCCGCCATCAGATGGAGCATTTATTGGATGTGGCACGTATTGCATATATTTATAATCTGGAGCGTCAGCTTGGCATCCGCAAAGAGGTCATCTATGCAGCGGCTCTTTTGCATGATATTGGAAAATATTTACAGTACAAAGACTGTATTCCGCATGAGCAGGCATCGGCAGAGATTGCCGCACAGATTCTGAAAGATGTGTCGGTGGAAACAAATGCGGAACAATCAGAACACGTTCCGGCAAAAAAAGATACATTTTCCGGGGAAGAACAGAGGGAAATCCTCAGAGCAATTCTCGGTCATCGAAAAAAAAGAGAAAACATGAGTGTTCTGGAGGAACTATTATATACCAGCGACAAGCAGTCACGGCTTTGCTTTGCCTGTCCGGCAGAGAGGGAATGTGACTGGGCAGCAGAAATAAAGAATATGGAGATTCGAACATGATTATCGGCGGAAAGACATTTGACACAAATTGTCAGGTTTATATTATGGGGATTTTGAATGTAACTCCCGATTCCTTCTCGGACGGCGGGCGTTTCTGTACTATGGATGCGGCATTGTACCATGCACAGGAGATGGTCAGGGATGGAGCAGATATACTGGATGTAGGCGGGGAATCCACGAGGCCGGGGCACGTGCAGATTTCGGATGAGGAAGAAATCGACAGAGTGGTTCCGGTGATCGAGGCATTAAAAGCCCGGTTTGACACACCGGTTTCAGTAGATACCTATAAAAGCAGGGTGGCAAGAGCGGCTGTGGATGCCGGTGCGGATTTGGTCAATGATATCTGGGGACTGAAATATGATGAAAAGATGGCGGAAGTGATTGCGTCGTCGGGTGTTTCCTGCTGTCTGATGCATAACCGGGAGAAGGCCGTGTATCAAGATTTTCTCCCGGATGTAATAGATGATTTGAGGGAGTCACTCAGACTGGCAGAGGCAGCGGGAATCGATAAGGATAAAATCATACTTGACCCGGGCATCGGGTTTGGAAAGACCTACGAAATGAATCTGGAAATGTTGAAAAACCTGCAAGATATAAGACTGCTTGGTTATCCTGTCCTTTTGGGAACTTCCCGTAAATCGGTGATTGGACTGACACTTGATCTGCCTGCGGATCAGAGAGAGGAAGGAACGCTAGTCACAACGGTACTGGGGATAGAGAGCGGTATATCCTTTGTGCGGGTGCATGATGTGCGGGCAAATCGGCGGGCAATCCAAATGACAGAGGCTATTTTGCGAGAGCATATTCTTAGGTGAATATTCATTTTCATAGGCGATTCTTCCGGGAGAACCTGATCGCAGTCTATCGACAGGAGAGAAACAATGGGGAAAAAATCAGAGAAAGAAAAATTAGCAGAAGTAAAAACAAATGTGATGCGAATATTAGAGCAATCGAAAATTCCGTACAAGCATTATTGTTATGCGGATTTAGGAGTGACCGCCGGAATGGAAGTTGCGGCGGCTATGGGGCAGAATCCGCAGCAGGTGTTTAAGACACTTGTGACGGTGGGAAAGACCGGAGCACATTATGTCTTTGTGATTCCGGTTGAGAAAGAATTAAACCTGCGCAAAGCGGCGAAGGCGGTTGGTGAGAAATCGGTGGAGATGATAAAGTCGAAAGAATTGCTGCCGCTGACCGGATACGTGCACGGAGGATGTTCACCAATCGGCATGAAAAAGTTCTTTTGTACGGTAGTGGATGCCAGTGCGCAGAATGAGCAGACCATTTTCTTCAGCGGAGGAAAAATCGGTTATCAGGTGGAAGTGACATTGGAGGATTTGCGGAAAGTAATTACGTTTTCACTGGCAGAATTGACAGATTGAGCGCAGGAGGAAGAAGATGGATAAGATTAAAATAGAAAAGTTAGAAGTGTTCGCCAATCACGGGGTGTATCCGGAGGAAAATCATCTGGGACAAAAGTTTTTGATTTCCGCAGTATTATACACGGACACCAGAAATGCCGGAAAAACAGATTATCTGACCGCGTCGATTCATTATGGGGAAGTCTGTCAGTTCATGGATTCGTATATGAAACAGCACACGTATCAGTTGATTGAGCGGGCGGCGGAAACTTTGGCGGAAGAATTGCTTCTAAAATTTCCAAATCTTCAAAAAATACAGTTGGAAATCAAAAAACCCTGGGCACCGATCGGCCTGCCGCTTAAATCGGTGTCCGTTGAAATTGAGCGTGCATGGCATACGGCTTATATTGCGCTTGGCTCGAACATAGGTGATAAGGCGGGATATCTGAGCAATGCGGTAAATGATTTGAATCGTCTGAATGGCTGCAGGGTGACGAAAATATCTTCATGGATTGAGACGGAACCTTATGGAATGGTTGAACAGGATACCTTTTTGAACGGCTGTCTGGAAATGCGCACCTTACTTACCCCGCAGGAGCTCCTTGATGAACTTCATCAGATAGAAAAGGCTGCCGGACGTGAACGGAACATACATTGGGGACCAAGGACGTTGGATCTGGATATTATTTTTTATGATAATCTTGTAATCCAGACTGAAGATTTGTGCATACCCCATGTGGATATGCACAATCGTCGGTTTGTATTGGAGCCTTTGTGTGAAATTGCTCCGTATATGCGCCATCCGGTGTATGGGTGGACGATGAAAGAAAGGCTGGATCAGAGCAGGTTTTCAAAAGTATCGTAAAATGTCGGATAGGATACATCCACACAATGGCTGTCGAGTATTTTAGTTACCCCATCAGCGACCAGAGCGGCGATGGAAAAAGCCATGGCTATTCGGTGATCCAACAATGTGTGTATGGTGGTACCGTGCAGTCGCTTTCCACCGTGGATAATCATTCCGTCGTCGGTCGGCTCGACATCGCAGCCCATTGCCCGCAGGTTGTCGGTGACAGTTTCAATACGGTTTGTTTCTTTTACTTTCAGCTCCGCCGCATCGCGGATGACAGTCGTACCCTCTGCCATGGCCGCCATCACGGCAATGACAGGAATCTCATCAATCAAAGTCGGGATAAGACTGCCTTCTATGGTGGTTCCGTGCAGGTTACTTGTGCGTACCAGAATATCTCCGATCGGCTCACCGCCTTCTTTTCTCTCATTGAATAATGAAATATCAGCCCCCATATTCTGACAAACTTCAAGAATGCCTGCGCGTGTCGGATTGATGCCGACATTTTTGATAAGAATTTCGGAATTCGGAACCAGCAATCCCGCAGCAATAAAATATGCAGCGGAAGAAATATCCCCCGGAACAGAGATTTTCTGCCCGTACAATTGCCTGCAAGTACGGATGGAAGCGGTTGCTTTTGTGCCGCCGGTCTCATAAACGGAGCGGACATCGGCACCAAATTCCTTCAGCATCAGTTCCGTATGGTTGCGGGAAAGGAAAGGCTCCGTCACGGAAGTCTCTCCGTCGGCATACAGTCCCGCCAGCAAAAGGCAGGATTTGACCTGCGCAGATGCCACTGGTGAACTATAGTGGATGCCATGCAGTTGTCCCGGGGCGATATATAAAGGAGCACAGTCATTTCGCAGTACACTGGAAACATTTGCCCCCATTTGTGTCAATGGTTCCATGATTCGTCTCATTGGACGTGAATTCAGGGAATTGTCGCCGGAGAGCTTGCTGTCGAAAGGCTGTCCCGCGAGGATGCCACAAATCAGTCGGGTGGTCGTGCCGCTGTTCCCCACATCGAGGATGTCCTGCGGAGCGCGTAGTCCGCGCAATCCTTTTCCGTGAACAATAACAGATGTTTCGTTATGTTCGATATCAATTCCCATTCTGCGGAAACAGTCAATAGTTGCACGGCAGTCCGCGCCAGGAAGAAAATTGGTCACTTCCGTGATCCCGCTGGAAATCGAGCCGAACATTACGCAACGGTGTGAGATGGACTTGTCACCGGGAATCGCTACTTCTCCCTTAAGTCCGCTGATATTTGTCAATTCCATAAGATTAATCCCTTTCTTTATTAGTGTGAGCTGCCCGGCAAATGTGCCTTACGTCGATTTGTCTCCCGGCTCATCAGATTTCATATACAACATAGCGGTATTTGCGCAAAAGTGCAGCGGCTTTGGTGGAAGAATCTTCCTCATAAAACTCGATTTTTAATACACCTTCCTCAAATTCACGGTTGTGGATAATACCGATGTTTTTAATACTGATAAGATTGCTTGCCAATATCGTAGCAATCGTGGCAATTCCCCCGGCCTCATCGATGATGTCGCAGTACAGCGCAAACTGTTTTTTGATAGGACCGGCAGAGCTGTCAGGCATGGAATTCCGGTAATCCCGGGAGGATTCAAACATGGCATACAAATCCTTTTCGGCACCGCTGTCTATCAAATCCTTCGTGTGCTGAAGACAGCCGATGAATTCCCCCAGAATGCGGGAAATATTTGCTTTGTTTTTTATACAGATTTGCTGCCACATGATTGGTGATGAGGATGCAATTCGTGTAATATCCTTGAATCCGCCGGCGGCGAGCTGCTTCATCAATTCATCCTGATTGTCGGTATGTTTGACATAATTGACCAGATTTGACGCGATGATGTGCGGCAGATGGCTGATCGTGCCTGTGGCGGCATCGTGCTCCCGGTAATCAAGGATGATAGGCAGCGCTTTCAGGGAAGAAACAAAATCCTTGTAAGCCTGTACCTTTTGCTGTGAAACCTTTGCCGAGGGAGTAAGGATGTAATATGCATTTTCAATCAGATGCGCTTTGGCATTGACGAATCCGCTTTTCTCGGAGCCTGCCATTGGATGACCGCCGATAAAATTCTCTTCCAGACCAAGGGCAGCCACTTCTTCGTGAATAGATGTCTTAACACTGCCTACATCTGTGAGGATACAGTCTTCGCTGATGAATGATTTTAACTGACTTAAATATGCATTATTGTAAGATATCGGTGCACACAAGAAAATATAAGCGCAGTCTTTAAAATTATCGTCGATGGAAGAACAGGAGGTATGGATGATATTCTCCTGAACAGCCAGCGCCAGTGT
>CALZPS010000116.1 GCA_945827765.1 uncultured Lachnospiraceae bacterium
GAATTGTACATTCACAGTCATTTTCACAGTATAACACAAATGTCATCGGATTTCCAGACCTTTTTTTAAAACAGTATAGATTCTCTTACCTGCTCCGCCTTCTCCGCGCCCATCAGTACTTCAGCCAGTTTCAGGGCAAACGGAATCGCCGTACCCATTCCACGTCCGGTAATGATATGTCCGTCTGCTACTGCCGGTTCTTCTACCACTTGTGCGCCTGCCAGTTTTTCTTCGAAGGAAGGATAACAGCAGGCTTTGCGTCCATTCAGCATCCCCATATCCCCCAGGATGCTCGGTGCCGCACAGATTGCCGCAATCCATTTTTCCTCTTTATCATATGTGCGCAGCAGCTTGTTCAGACCCTGATGTTTCTGCAGATTCTTTGTCCCCGGCATCCCGCCCGGCAGCACAAGCATATCCACTCTGTCAAACCCGGTTTCTTCAAACACTACATCTGCTCTCACCGAAATCCAGTGTGATCCCTGTACCATCTCATTGCCGTTTACAGAAACCGTCTCTACGCGCACACCGGCTCTGCGCAGGACATCCACCACGGTAAGTGCCTCAATCTCTTCAAATCCATCCGCCAGAAATACACATAAATGTTTCATTTTGTCTCCTCCTTGTTTGCTGTGGTTCCGCCCCTTCTTTGACAGAATCCATGTTCTTACGAAAACTCCGGATTTCCGAAATTTTCAAATCGTTTTATTTATGATTAATAGTACCAAAACCATCCGTCTATTGCAATGAATACGACCGATTTTTTATTTACTTTTTAGGGATATCGTATTATCATAATCACAGGATATTTGTTCTTGTATCTGCACAGACTGGTACAAAACGATACTCATTCATACTTATATAAAAAGGAGTGCCTTATGGAAATCGAACGAAAATATTTGATTGAGGAAGAACGGATTCCGTTTTGTCCTGGCGATTATCCCTGCCGCCATATCGAACAGGGGTATTTGTGCACCGAACCGGTCGTGCGCATCCGTCGGGACAACCACGACTTTTTCCTCACCTATAAATCTAAAGGACTGATGATGCGGGAAGAATACAATCTTCCGCTCACCAAAGAAGCGTATGAACACTTGAAATGCAAGGTAGACGGACGGCTGATAACAAAAGACCGCTATGTCATCCCGCTTTCTGAAGGGGCCGGCACAGAGAATTGTATTCTGCCCAAAGCCTGCATACACACCGGGACCTACGCTCAGCCCGGGAATAACAAAGAACTCTTTATCGAGCTCGACTTTTTCAGAGGTGACTTCGACGGGCTGATTCTGGCAGAGGTCGAATTTCCCGACGAGGAATCAGCTAATACATTCAAACCTCCCGCATGGTTTGGTGAGGATGTCACCGCCTCATCCCGCTATCACAACAGCACCTTGAGCCAAAAGTAAGATGCCCAAAATAATCGAATCTCAAACAGGGTGAAAGAAACCACCTTCACCCTGTTTCATAACACTTCACACCTCTTGCTTATTTTAGTCTTCCACCCGAATCATCTGTATGATTTCCGGGAACGTTTCTGCCTGTTTCTTATAGGTTCCTTCCGTCATCTTTCCGGTTATGATGCCAAATTCACCTGTCAGACCTGATGCCCTGAGCACACAGATCTCACCGAACGCCGCCTCAAGAGCCGCTTTCTTCTCATCTGCATCTCCCCGCATTCTGACAAAGAACTGTCTGCTGACCCCGTCCACCGGCTGGAGCAGTGCTTTCTCCGCAGTCCACATTCCCATCATACTGTCAGACGGATGCTTCGCTGCCTCTATCACATCAGCTACTACCGCACTGGCTGTCGGCAGCTTTCCGGCACCACTGCCGTAAAACATCGCATCACCAAGCATATTTCCACGCACGAAGATGGCATTGAATACATCATTGACACTGTACAGAGGATGGGTCTTCTTCATCAACACCGGCGATACCATCGCACACATCTTGTCCCCGTTTCGTTTCGCGGACGCCAGCAATTTGATGGTCATCCCTGCTTCCTTGGCATACATCATGTCCTCTTTGCTGATTTTCGTGATGCCTTCTGTAAAAATATCTTCAAAGTCCACCTGTTTACCGAGAACCAACGAGCAAAGGATTGCAATCTTGCGGCATGTATCATATCCCTCCACATCCGCCTCCGGATTGCGCTCCGCATATCCCTTAGCCTGCGCCTCTTTCAAAACCTCATCATAGTCTGCGCCCTCATAGAACATTTTAGTCAGCATATAGTTGGTCGTTCCATTCAGGATACCGCCGATTTCTTCCACGACATCCGCGGTCAGTGATGTCTGAAGCGGACGCAAAATAGGAATCCCGCCTCCCACGCTGGCTTCGAACAGAAAATTGATATGCTTTTCTGCGGCAATCGCCAGCAATTCCGCGCCGTGTTTCGCTACCAGCGCTTTATTGGAAGTCACTACATTTTTTCCGGCAAGCAGGCTTCTCTTCACAAATGTATACGCAGGTTCGATACCGCCCATCGTCTCCACCACGATACCGATTTCCGGGTCATTTACCACGATTTCAAAATCATGGACGATTCTTTCCTGAATTGCATCTCCCGGAAAGTCGCGCAAATCCAAGACATATTTTACATAAATATCCCCATCTGCTCTTTGGGAAATCACACCACGGTTTCTTTCAAGGACTTCCACCACGCCCGAGCCGACCGTGCCGTATCCCATTACTGCTATGTTCATCATATCTTTTTCATCCTTTTTATTTGTATTTTGATGAGCCAAGGGAGTGCGAAACACAAAGAAATCGACATCAGGCTCATTTGTCGGGCAACTCATTTTGATTGAACAACTAAACTATTACGTTATTACGTTTAGTTTGCACTCAAAAAGGCGTTGATAAATGGGTCAATATTACCATCCATCACACTACTTACATTGCTGATTTCCGTGTTTGTTCTGTGATCTTTTACCAATGTATATGGCTGCATCACATAGGATCGAATCTGGCTGCCGAAGTTAATATCCCGCACTTCTCCGCGGATATCGGAAACCTTCTCCGCCTGCTCCTGCTGCTTGAGCAAATATAGTTTTGCCTTCAGCATCTGCATCGCCTTATCCTTGTTCTGATGCTGAGAACGTTCATTCTGGCACTGTACCACAATACCTGTCGGCAGATGTGTAATACGGATGGCAGACGAGGTTTTATTAATATGCTGTCCGCCCGCTCCGCTGGAGCGATAGGTATCGATACGTAAATCATCCTCATCGATCTCCACCTCGATATCGGTCTCGATATCCGGAATGACATCACATGAGGCAAAGGAAGTCTGGCGTTTGCCTGCCGCATTGAATGGGGAAATACGCACGAGACGGTGCACCCCTTTCTCGGCACGCAGATATCCATATGCATTTTCTCCCTGCACTTCAAACGTCACACCTTTGATGCCTGCCACATCGCCTTCCAGAAAGTCCAGTACTTCCACCGTAAACCCTTTCTTCTCTGCCCAGCGGCTGTACATTCGGTACAACATATTGGTCCAGTCATTGGCCTCCGTGCCGCCTGCTCCGGAATGAAGGGTGACAATTGCATTACATTTGTCATATTCACCGGTCAGCAATGTCTGAATTCTAAGCTGCTCAAACTCTTCGGTAAATCTATTCAATTCCTCTTCAATCTCTGCGATTGTCTCGTCATCCGGCTCTTCCTCGCTCATCTCGATAAGCAACCCCAAATCTTCATGATCGGCAAACATCTGCTCAATCTGTTTGACAGCATCCTGAAGTCCTCTCAACGTTTTCATCGTCTGCTGAGATTCCTCCGGGTTGTCCCAGAATCCCGGCTCTTCAATTCTTCTTTCTAATTCCTCAATACGTTCTTCCTTTGACGCTAAGTCAAAGTGAATCCCTCAAATCTTTCAGCGGTTCTTCGTAAGCAAGCAATGTCTGCTTTAATTCATCCAACAAAACCACCTTAATCACCTCTTTCATTTTATTTATTCAGTACAGCGCCCACAAAGCAGGCAGTCTGTAACCTGACATTCCAACTATTATTATATTGCAGGGCAGTGTTATACAGCTTTTCTTCCGCAGCACTGTTTATATTTTTTGCCGCTGCCACAAGGACATGGATCATTCGGATAAATCTTTTTATCTTCACGTTTTTTCGGAGCACGCACGGACGTATCATCCTTATTGGTTCCGGTCACCTTGGCAACCTGCTCGCGCTCTGCCTTCTGCTCTACGCGCACATGGAACAAGGTACGGACAGTCGTGACAGCAATACTGTTCGTCATCTCCCCGAACATATCATAACCCATCATCTTATACTCTACCAACGGATCTCTCTGACCATAAGCCTGCAGTCCGATTCCCTGACGAAGCTGATCCATATCGTCAATGTGATCCATCCATTTGGCATCAATCACTTTCAGAAGCACCACACGCTCCAGTTCACGGATATGTTCCGCCTCCGGAAACTCTGCCTCTTTCGCCTCGTACGCCTTGACTGCACGCTCCTTGAGCAGATGTTTCAACTGTTTCTGCTGCATACCTGCCGTCTCCGCCTTTGACGGAAGTTCTAACTGCGGCATCATGTCATGCAGTGCCACATCCAACGCTTTTATATCCCATTCCGCAGCATCCACATCTGCCGAGATCAATCGTTCAACTGTATTTTCCACGCATTCGGTAATCATGTTGTAAACGGTATCTCGCATACTCTCTCCGTCAAGCACGCGCCGTCTCTCTGCGTAAATAATCTCTCTCTGCTCATTCATCACCTGATCATATTCCAGCAGATTCTTACGGATACCGAAGTTATTGCTCTCAATTTTCTTCTGCGCAGTCTCAATGGCATTGGAAAGCATCTTGTGCTCAATCTGTTCGCCATCCTCCACACCCAGTGTGTTGAACATCGTCATCAAGCGTTCAGAGCCAAACAGACGCATCAAGTCATCCTCCAGCGAAATGTAGAATCTGGATTCTCCCGGATCTCCCTGTCGTCCGGAACGTCCACGAAGCTGATTGTCAATACGTCTCGACTCGTGACGCTCTGTACCGATGATTTTTAAGCCTCCGGCAGCCTTTGCCTCGTCGTCCAGCTTGATATCCGTACCACGGCCGGCCATATTGGTGGCAATCGTCACTGCCCCGTGCATACCTGCATCGGCGACAATCTGTGCCTCCATCTCGTGATATTTGGCATTCAATACATTGTGTGGAATACCTTCTTTTTTCAGCATCCGGCTCAAAAGTTCCGAAACTTCAATTGTGATGGTACCTACCAGCACCGGCTGTCCTTTTGCATGAGCCTCTTTGACCTGCTCCACGACCGCCATATATTTCTCACGTTTTGTCTTATAGACCGCGTCATCCAAATCTACTCTCTGCACCGGCACATTCGTCGGTATCTCGATGACATCCATGCCATAGATATCACGAAATTCTTTTTCTTCTGTCAGAGCGGTACCGGTCATACCACTCTTCTTATCATATTTATTAAACAAATTCTGGAATGTTATGGTGGCCAGAGTCTTGCTCTCTCTTCTGACCTTCACATGCTCTTTCGCCTCGATGGCCTGATGTAGTCCGTCAGAATAGCGCCGTCCCGGCATGATACGTCCGGTAAATTCATCGACGATGATGCCCTCTCCCTCGGGAGTCACAACATAATCC
>CALZPS010000117.1 GCA_945827765.1 uncultured Lachnospiraceae bacterium
CTACACAAGGAGTATCGTCGGCAGCGTCAGATGTGTATAAGAGACAGCAAAAATGATTTCTGTTCGTGTAAAGGTGACGAATACCGGAGATACCTATGCAGGCAGAGAGGTCGTACAGGTATATTACTCTGCACCACAGGGCGCAGTGGAGAAACCATATCAGGAACTGGCTGCGTATGCCAAAACAAAGGAGTTGGCGCCGGGCGAGAGTGAAGAGCTGACTATCAGCTATCCGGTGGAGACGATGGCATCCTACGATATGGCAAAAGCTGCGTACGTATTGGAGGCAGGAACTTATTACGTGAGAGTCGGCGTACATTCCAGAGCAACGAAAGTGGAGGCAGCCATCAGTCTGGATGAGACTGCAGTGACGACGGTATTGTCGAACCGTCTGGCGTTAGACTGTGAATTGGAAGAGATTTCCGCAAAGGGTGTGACTCCTTACAGTTATGAGTCAGAAGAGGAAGAAAAAGCTGCCGCAGTGCAGCTTGCTATTGTGGCAGCAGAGATTGAGACAAAGACAGTAGTATATGAAGAGGAAAATCCGCAAATAGCGGCTAATGCATCTGAGACAAAGATTACCATGGATGATGTGATGGCAGGAAAAGCGACACTTGATGAGTTGGTTGGACAGCTTACCGTTGCAGAGATGGCAGAGCTTTGTGTAGGAACCTCCCGCGACATTATGGGAATGGGCGGTGCCGAGGTCATCGGAAATGCATCTGCGGTATGTCCGGGAGCGGCAGGAGACAGTACGTCCCTGATGATCGATGATCGGAATATCCGCAATATGGTATTGGCGGACGGACCGGCAGGACTTCGTCTGTCCAAGCATTTCATGGCGGATACGCAGGGAAATGTGATTCCAGGCACAAGTGATGCGCCGATACCGGGCATGGAACTGCTCATGGAACTGATGGGCGGAGGAGCAGGGCAGAAACCGGTGATTCCGGACGATGCGGTAGATTATTATCAGTATTGTACGGCGATTCCGATTGCGACACTGCTGGCACAGACATGGGATACAGAAGCAATCGCGGAGTGCGGCGATATCGCAGGCGAAGAGATGGAAGAACTGGGCGTGACATTGTGGCTGGCACCGGGAATGAACATCCACCGCAACCCTCTGTGCGGACGCAACTTTGAGTATTATTCCGAAGACCCGCTGGTAGCGGGTATGTGTGCGGCTGCTGATACCCTCGGTGTGCAGAAACATGCGGGCGTGGGAACGACAATCAAGCATTATGCATTGAACAATCAGGAAGACAACCGTATGCACACCAATGCACACGTGAGTGAGCGGGCAGCCCGCGAGATTTATCTGAAGGGCTTTGAGATTGCAGTGAGGGCAGCACAGCCGATGTCTATTATGACATCCTACAATCTGGTTAACGGAATTCATGCGGCAAATAATAAAGACACTCTGACAGCAATTGCCAGAAATGAGTGGGGATTTGCCGGCATTGTGATGACTGACTGGGGAACGACCGGCGCTATCGAGATGAACCCGGGAGCACAGTTCAAATATGGCAGCTCCAGCGCGGCAGGCTGTATCAAAGCAGGAAACGATCTGACCATGCCGGGCAGTCAGGCGGATGTGGATGAGATTATCGCATCGGTAGGTGCGGCAGAGGGCGATGTAGTATGCCCGATTACGTTGGGTGACCTGCAGGCGTGTGCGAAGAGAATGCTCAGCCTGATTATGCAGTGTTCCGCTTATGAGGGAGCAGTTCCGTATGCTGCGGCCAAGGCAGGCTTGGAAGGCTTTGTAAAGGTGGAAAGATAGTCTGAAAACAAACGAGGTGCAAAATGTATTTTGCACCTCGTTTTTCTGCCAAGGGCATAACATCTGGAAGAAGAACGTGAAATCGCCATGGAAGAAGGTATACAACAAGGAATACAACAAGGGATAGAACCAGGCATCGCGGATTTTATTACGGATAATAATGAAAAAGGTATTCCGATTGCCAGGAGTGTTCTTGAACTGCAGCAAAAGTTTGGAATCACTTCGTGGAGATAAAATGGGGTGTTATGTTAACTTATGTCAAAATATGCGATAATCTATTGTGGAATGAGTTACTTTAAAATTGATATACAAAAATAAGCAGAATATAGAGAAAAACAGAATGAAAATTGCAGTTGCGGGAACCGGATATGTCGGATTAGTAACAGGCGTATGTCTGGCAAGCAAGGGACACGATGTTGTCTGTGTGGATATTGATCAGGATAAAGTGGAGAAGATGCGGCGAGGAGTTCTCCGATATACGAACCAGGTTTGTCGGAACTGATGACAGAGAACATGGATCATTTGACATTTACTTTGGATTATCAGGATGCCTACCGTGATGCAGATGTGATTTTTATTGGAGTCGGAACGCCGGAGAAAGTGGATGGCTCTGCAAATCTTTCTTATGTATATGAGGTGGCAAAACAGATTGCGGAGAGTGTGGAGAAGGACTGCGTGGTTGTGGTGAAATCTACTGTTCCGATTGGAACAAATGATAAAGTTAGAAAGATGCTTTCTGATGTTTTGTCACAAGGGGATTTTTCGGAACCATTTCATAATCCTGAGATTGAAGATACTATCTTTTACCAGATAGCACATGGATATCCGGTAGGGTAGGTGAATTTGAGGACGATAGGAATTATCAATATAGAGCATATGCTGGTTTATCATAATCATAGAGATGAGAGGGGCTGTTATTTCAATGTGCATAAGACCAAAACAAGGGTGCATGATCCAGTCGGTAAACACCATCCAGTTGACGCACCATTTCTATGCTCTTCTGACAGATCGTTCCTTTTCTTTTGCCCCCAACATCTTTAGATAGAATTATAGCTAAATAGAGCGACGAATGCTTTTTCGGATTCCAATGAAAAATAACGCTGCGAATATCAGGCATAATAGCCCCATTAATATCGTGTATAAAACTGCGGCCCCCATCATTTCATATTGTGCAACAATTCTGTCGGAAAAGAGGAATGCCAACAGCGCAACCACCACATATCCCCACATCAAGCTTTTTTGGTACCGAATGATAGTGATGACTGCATTTAATAATCCGGATAGTCCAAGAAAACCGCCACCCAGTAACAAAATTAGTAATTCTGTCTTATAAGGAGCAAGGTCTGTATTGTACAGCCAGGATAGTACCGGTATGCCTAAAAGCCATGCTCCGGCAATACATATAACAGTAATGAAAGCGACGATACCACTCTGAATGAGCGTTTTTTGGACAAACTGTTTGATTTTCTGTTCTTTCCAAAGCACGGACATTTGAAAAAGCATGGGATTGAAGATAAAATTATTTAAAAGCCCAATTATAAATACCGGCATGGAAATAAAACCATAGCAGGCCTGCAATGCATCGGTGAGCGTGGCGTCAATCGCATATTTTGGAGCATTTCCGATATAAAAAGAGAGAAATGATCCGGCGAATAACGGAAAACAGATCTTCATTAATATAATCAAATTTTTTCTATCAATTTTTTTCGCTTGTTTCCGGATATCAAATATGTCTATCGTCCATTTGGTGAACAGAATAAATAAAAAAGTTGTAGTAATGGTAGCGATGATCAGCGACCATAACAGGTTTTTCAGAAAAATAAGCCCGCACGCAAAGATGACAATGGTAATTGCCATCCGTAATGTCAAAGCCTTAGAGGCAATGTCGAGTCGGTTTTGGCGCTGATACATACCATGATAAACATCTTCTATCGCGTCAATTAATTTAAAAAGGCACATCCAGATAATCACCCAGATTTTTTCGGGTGTATAATTATTGGTATATGCTGTATAAAATGTATATCCCACCGAGACGGCAATCATTGCAGCAGAAGACAGGATTCTCGATGCTTTGTATTCTTGAAAAGAGAACTGGTCACGTACGTCAGAAACCTGAAAATTGCGCATACCGTATTTGCCGATCGTCATGAACAGATTTGCGTTTGCAAAAGCGATTGTAAATATGCCGGCTTCGATTAATCCGACAGTCCTCGTCAGTATCATCAGCATGATGACGGACTGGAAAGCCGATAAAAGACTGCCCAGCATATTCCAGAAGTAGCTGTCACGTTCTATATTTTTTTCATTTAAAAGAAATTTCTTGATATTCATTGTCTCACGTCCTCATTATTTACTCTTCATAAAATTTCCAGATATTATAACCCTCAACATTTTTAATCCATTCTACGCGGGCATTCGGATAATAATGTTCCTGCAGATATGTCAGAATGTGTTCGTGCATGGAATTAGCTACCAGATAAACATGTTCCTTTACAAGACTTTGATAAGGATTGTCCAAATCATTGACAGCAAGTAAAGCAGTTGTATCAGGGAAATGAGTGGTAACTCCTGATAAATACATATAATTCTGATAGTATCCGACACCAAGGGAATCAAAGGCATCCCAGTCATAGTAGAGAGACTGGATGGTGCTTTCAAATTCCAGAAAATAAAAGGAATCTGGATGTGATTCCATTTCCGCGATAAGTCCTGTGTTTGACTCGAAAATTCCTGTTATTTTACGATATTTTCTCATGTCATAGTTCCAGGATTCGTCGTAGACAGAGTCTAAATACGATTTTCGCTGTTCTGTTGATATTTCTTTATATTCCGAATTGGGAATATACGTAGGCAGTTGATAAAGCAGGCATATAGCTGTCAGAATCAAAACTGTAGTCTTATTCATGTCGTCATCTGTCTTTGCTTTCTTCAGATACAAATCTGTATCAAAAAAATAAAGGATTGTCAAAAAGATACCTACAAAAATTCCATATTCTACACGATAAACTACCCTGCCAATTATATAAAACAGCAAAAGAAGGCAAAACCCTAAAAAAACCGAACCGACATATCCCCACCAATAACGTGGGGCATAAACCAACGCCAACAAAAACAGAAGAATGCATGCAAGACAGATGGCATATGTGCCATATCCCCGGGTTTGCATTTGCTCAAACAATATTTGCCAGCCGCCCCAATAAGTTGAATTTTTGGATTGAATAATGTGAGCGATTGCCTGCATTTTTTCAATCGAAAAATAATCTGGATCGGAAAAGTTCCATCTCCTGAGCATTCGGTAATCATTTTCGGAAACGCCAAGTTTTTCGAGTTCGAGACGGTAGGCTTCATAGCCAAGGTCTCTGGAATCTACAATACTGCTCCTTGCCTGCGCATAGTCGCGATATTGTCGATATTCTTCATTGCTTTGATAAGATATTTTATCAATAAACTGACAGCAGATAATAGAGGCCATAATCAATATCACAGAGAGAAAAAGTTTAACGTAATTGAAAATAACAGTTTTTTTCTCTTTGAAACGCGACTGGTGGAAATAAAGACAACTTTCAAACACAAACAAAATAAGGATAAACGGTAAAACTTCATAAAGTGTTTGAAAACGTATCCAGGAGCCAAGTAGACCAAGAAGAATTCCTACAATAAGCTGTATCTTGTCTTTTGTGTAAAACAAAGTATATAAAATTAACAGAGCACCACCAAACAGGCAGAGTGCTGTCTCTTATACACATCTGACGCTGCCGACGATACTCCTTGTGTA
>CALZPS010000118.1 GCA_945827765.1 uncultured Lachnospiraceae bacterium
GGGCTCGGAGATGTGTATAAGAGACAGGTCTGAATATGGAGAATGTAGCGAAACAACTGGCAATCGGGTATGAGACGTTTCGCAAACAGTTTCGCAGACAAATGGGGGTTTCCCCGGCAGATTATCGCCTGCGGGCAAAGATGCGTCAGGCATGCCATATGTTAGATGCAGGTTTCAGCATCAAAGAGACGGCCGGTCTGACGGGATATGCGGATGTATACACATTTACAAGGCAATTCAAAAAGACGGTTGGAGTCACGCCGGGAGTATATGGAAAAACACATCAGCCGGACAGATTATAGGAACTGTCCGGCTGATATATAATAGGAAATTGTAGGAGGGCAAAAGTTATTGCTCGGATGCTGCGGAAGTACTCGTTTCCTGAACTTGTGCCAGAGCCCTTTCTTTGATGGTCTTATTCCATCTCAGTGCCAGATATGCACCGACTGCCAAGGCAAAAATCAAAGTTACGGCTGCGGAAAATGCGATTCCGTACATCTGGAATGCATGATTCATAATGAATAAAATCGGCAGATAGAAGATCCCTTTATCAAGCATTGCCGTGAAGGTGGCGTAGGCAGCCTGCCCGGTTGCCTGCATAAATGTCTGGCAAAGTTGATACAGCCCAAAAAACGGACCGGTACAAATGGAGGCAAGCACCATAATCTGTCCGTATTCAATTACTTCTGCGTTGTCGATAAAAGCGGATATGATCGGGGTACGGGCAACATAACAGACTGTGCACAAAATAAATCCAAGCACAACCGTGAAAATGCCGGTATTTCGGATGATGCCATACATTCGTTTTAAATCATTTCTTCCATAATTATAAGAAATTGCCGGCTGAAGTCCCATGCAGACAGCCATCAAAAGCATTGTGATGACCATCGAAAGTTTGCCCGCCACACTCTGCGCAGACAGTGCCACTGAGCCATATCCAATCATCATTCGGTTGGCAATCATATGCGAAACACTGTTCAATAAGGTACTGCAGCACATCGGCAGTCCCAGCGTCATGACCGGCATGAAATAGTCTTTTTTGAAAGTAAAATTTTTGGGATACGGGCGGAAAGCCGGCTGTTTCTTCCACAAATAATAAACCAGATAAATGGTGGTCAGCATATTTCCGATGACGGTAGCCAGAGCTGCTCCGGCTACATCCCAGTGAAACACAAGGATGAATAGAGCATCCAGAATAATATTACTGATCGTTCCCAAAATGTTGGAAATCATAGACTGAGCTGCGGCACCGTCGGCACGGATGACGCTGCCAAAAGTCTGGTTGAACATGACAAACGGAGCTGCCAGAGAGAAAATCTGCAAATATTGGCAGGTGAATTCCATCGTATCGGCATCTGCACCGAGCATTGTGGCAATCGGACGAATAAAAGTAAGAACAAAAAGCATAAAGACGATGCCGACTGTCAGAGCACTATAACAGCAGATACTGCAGAAGGCTTTGATTTTATCATAATCTTTACGCCCGAGAGCCATGGAAATAGAGGTGCATCCGCCGTTCCCAAACAAAGTTGACGCTCCCGATAATATCGTAAAGAACGGCATCGACAGAGAAATTGCGGCAATCTTGTTCGGATCGCCGGTTTGCCCGATGAAATAGGTGTCAGCCATATTGTAAATAATCATAACAAGTATCACGACAACCGTAGGAATGCAGAGTTTCACCAGCAATTGGGTGTAAGAACCCTCTGCCAAAATCTTTTCATTTCTGTTTGATGACAACTTTTTGTCTGTATGCTGTACTTGTTTTGCTATTTGTTTTTCAGTCATTTTACGTATCACTCCATAAATTGAATCTACACTTGTATAATTAATGCATTTATAGTATAATCCTTTTAAAAGAAAATAACAACAGTCAATATGGCTACGAGTGTAGAAATAATAGACAGAGGTAGAAAATGAACAAAAAAGGGAATCAGAGATATCAGGAAACCTGTCTGCGTATTGAGAAAGCGGTACTGAATCTTTTGGAAATAAAAGGAGCGGAACAGATTACGGTAAGCGAAGTGTGTCGTGAGGCGCAGGTACACCGGACAACATTTTATGGCCATTATAAAGATATTCCTGATTTGATGAACCATGTGGCAGGCAAGGTTTACGAGCATATGATGGAGGGATTTGAACTGTCCGGAAAAGAAAAACCGGGGGAAGGTTTTGTGCGGCTGTTCTACTATATCAGAGACAATCAACAGCTATTTCGGTGTCTGATGGATTATTATAGTGCGAGACGCTTTGATTTTGCCATACTCCCGCCGAGTATGGAGCAGCATATGGAAAAAGTACGTGACAAATATAAAGGTGCAGATTATGAGAGCATTTTTTATCATCATATTTTTTTCAGTGAAGGATTGAAGGCGGTGTTGTACCGGTGGCTGATGCGTGAGTGCGCCGAGACACCGGAGCAGATGTGGGAGATTGTTTCAAAAGAGTACAATCCTTTCGGGCGAAATAATTATTCATAAGACTAAAATAATGATAAAAAGACGAATAATTGATAGTGAAAATAGTTGATGTGTGATAAAATAAATACCAGAGCACAAAGTGCATCGCCATCCGAAGGGATCATTTTGCGATGAAGAAAAGACAGATCATAATGAATAGGGAGGAAAGCAAGATGAAGTATGTATGTAACCCGTTAAATGTGGATTACCACTATCAGTTTAATCAGGTTCAGATGCCGGAAATGCCGGGAGAGGCGCCGCTGCAGGTGGCAAGGGAGGCAGCCGACCCGTCGATGATTCAGTTTCAGGGCAAGTATTATATGTTTGTGTCAATGAATCTGAGTGTATGGGTATCGGAGGATCTGGTTCATTGGACAAGTTATCGCCTGCCGGAAGAGTTGCCGCTTTATGATTATGCACCGGATGTGCGTGTGATTGGCGAGTATGTGTATTTCAGCGCATCCAGACGAGGGGAAATCTGCGATTATTACCGTACGAAGGATATCATCAACGGGCCTTATGAAAGAATTGAGGGCACCTTTGATTTCTGGGATCCGAACCTGTTTGTAGATGATGATGGCAGAATCTATTTCTATTGGGGCTGTGCAAATGTGACTCCGGTGTGGGGCGTGGAACTTGACCCGGAGACGATGAAACCATTGACCGAGCGCAAGGAACTGATCTGGGGAGACGCCTGGACGAAGGGATACGAAAGAAACGGAGAGGATCATAGCGAACCTCCGTTCACTGAAGAAGAAGTGGAGATGCGTTATCAGGGATTCCTCAAAATGAGGGGGATGGATGAAAGTGAGCTGCCTGCCGATATGAGCAGTATGCTGCGTGGATATATGAGTAATAGACCATATATAGAGGGCGCGTGGATGGATAAGTACCAGGGCAAATATTATCTTCAGTACGCATGCCCGGGAACACAGTACAATATTTATGCAGACGGCGTGTATGTGGGAGACTCTCCGCTTGGACCATTTACGCTGGCGGCGAACAATCCGTATTCCTACAAACCGGGCGGTTTCCTTCCGGGAGCGGGACATGGCTCCACGATGTGGGATAAATATGACAATCTGTGGCATACCGCTACGATGCGGATCAGCATGAATCATCAGTTTGAGCGCCGTGTCGGTATCTGGCCTGCAGGTTTTGATGCGGATGGAGAGTTGTTCTGCAACCAGAGATATGGAGACTGGCCGATGGCAGTGGAACAGGCAAAACAGGATCCGTGGAAGAATCCGGATTGGTATCTGTTAAGCTATAAGAAGTCTGTAAGCGCATCTTCCGCGGAAGAAGGCAAAGGACCGGAGTTGGCAGCCGACGAAAATGTACAGACATGGTGGCGAGCAGCGACAGCAGATAGTGGACAGTGGCTGTGCATGGATTTAGGTGATGTATGTGATGTTCATGCCGTACAGGTAAATTTCGCGGACGATAAGATTGAGATTCCGGTACCGGGCGAGATCCGGGGAACGTCACAGGCGAGATATATTGAGGAGGCAGACCTGATAACCCGCTGGATTCTGGAGGCATCCGAAGATGGTGAGAACTATTTCGTGCTGGAGGATAAATCTCAGGTTACGACCAACCTGCCGCATGATTTTGTGGTAAAAGAAGAAGGAGTAAAAGCTCGTTACATAAAACTGACGATTCTGGAGATTCCATATGACCAGAAACCATGTATCTCAGGGCTTCGTGTATTTGGTATCGGCAACGGAGAGGCTCCCGCGGCACCGAAGTTTACGGCTGTACGCACGACCGACATTGACATGGAAGTGAAGATTGAGGACAATGGCGCGGTCGGATACAATATTCTTTGGGGGCATACACCGGAGAAACTGTATCACAGTTATATGATTTTCGGCAAGGACGCACAGACGATCGGTGCATTGGTGAAAGGTCAGAACTATTACGTGAGAGTGGACGCATTCAATGAAACAGGCATCGCCGAGGGAGAAGTAGTAGCACTGTAGAAGAACAGATGGACGATTGCAGATGAGGAGGGCGCTTAGTCAGAGCGCCTTTCCTTATTCCAGGAAGAGTATGCTCCTGTACGGGCAGAGGTATTATACCGTAGGATATGAGGACAAGAGCATGACATTGACACAGTTACATTACATTATTACAATAGCAGAGACGAAGTCTTTTAATAAAGCGGCTGAGCAATTGTATGTATCCCAGCCTTCTCTGACCAGCGCCATGAAGGAACTGGAAAAGGAATTAGGAATTACATTGTTTTACAGAAGCGGAAGAGGGGTTACCCTGACGAATGACGGGACGGAATTTTTGCTTTACGCAAAGCAAATTTATGGTCAGTATGAGAGCGTTCTGGAAAAATATGGAAAGGGCGGCTCTTATAAAAAGAAATTCGGAGTATCTACGCAGCACTATTCGTTTGTCGTAAAGGCTTTTGTAGATATGGCAAAAGAGTTTGACATGTCCAAATATGAATTTGCCATCAGAGAGACAAAAACGGCGGAAGTGCTCAGTGATGTGAGTACGATGAAAAGCGAAATCGGGGTGCTATACCTCTGTGATTTTAACCGCAAATCAATGGAGAAACTTATGAAATCTGCCGGTCTGGAATTTCATCATCTGATTGACTGTCAGGCATATGTTTATATTTGGAAGAACCATCCTCTGGCAAGCGAGTCATCAATCAGTTTTGCAGAGCTGGAAGGGTATCCGTGCCTCTCTTTCGAGCAGGGGGACAACAGTTCCTTTTACTTTGCGGAAGAGATATTGTCTACAAATGAGTATTCGCAGGTGATCAGGGCAAATGACCGCGCCACGATGCTGAATCTGATGGTGGGGCTGAATGGATATACACTTTGCTCGGGAATCATCTGTGAGGAATTGAATGGCAGTGATTTTATTGCGGTTCCGTTTCGAGGTGATGAAAAGAACCCGAACAGTACGATGGAGATTGGATATATCGTTAGAAAAAATACCATACTCAGTAAGATGGGAGAATTGTTTGTCAATAAATTGAAACAATATTTGGATGCGCCAATGGACAAATGACCCCAACATCATTTTTATCTGGTTATAAATTAAAACTATAACCAGATATTTTTTT
>CALZPS010000119.1 GCA_945827765.1 uncultured Lachnospiraceae bacterium
TATCATATAATAAGCAACCGTACCACATACAACCGGTGCCAGTGATGTAAATCCGCCCAAAAGCCCGGCAGCTATCGGTATCACGAGCGGCACTCTCAGCGCAAATGCCACTGCCGTCACCAAAATCAACCAGGATTGTTTTGTAGAGAAGCGCAGATAAAAGATATACATCAGTACAAACATCACAGCCGATACCAGTGCCACTCCGAATGAAAAACTACAAAAATGAAGGAGTACCAGTGCCATCGCTGCCACCGCCATCACAATGGGAGGCAGAAATGCACACACTGCAGCCAATACAACGGTAATAGCGATAGATGCCGCTATTTTCAAAAATCCGATGTTGGTATTAATCAAGCCAAACACCAACAGTCCAAGGACAAAACGCGCCGACTTGATAATATAAAACGAATATTCTGCATATAGTTTTTGTATTTTTTCTCTCCAGACAAGTAAAGTGCTCATAATGCATTCTCCTCTGCTTTCGGTTTTGTTTTCATCTCAGCTTTTTTCTGTCTTCCCTTCGTTGTCGGATTTTGATGCGTTTCCAGTCTTTCAAGATGACTCAGATGATTGTAAAACTTCTTAATCTGCTGTATAGCTTTTGTATATTTTGCCCCATAAAATGTGCCTGCACATACGCAGTATACGATGAGCGTAACAAAATATCCCACTATCGCGGCACCGGCCAATAAAATAAGATTCTGCACCGACAGATTTTCGATGAGTTTTTCCTGAGCGCACAACACCAGCAGAACCGCCGCCATCACATATCCGATCGTAGCCCAGATTGCGCCAATCACAGTTTTCATTCCTACATAATCTTTTTTATAGTAACCACTGATTTTCATATCTTCTTTGGCATCAGACTGTTCATACACAGCCAGCTTTGTCATCAATCTGATTCGTCTTTTATCTACCATAGCCGCCCTCCTAAAAACATTATTTCTATTATAACATATATCTATTTATCTTGTCCAATGCTTATAGTCAAAAAAAACACTTTTTGCACTCCTGCCTTTTTTAACAGTTTTGCTATTCTATGGATGGTACTTCCTGTCGTATAGATATCATCAATTAAAAGAACGGTTTGAGAAATATTCCATTGTCCCGAAACAGCAAATGCGTCTTTTAAATTATCCTGCCGTTCCCTGCTGCCCAGTTTCTTCTGCGGTTTTGTATTACGAATGCGTAATACCGCGTTTGTACAAACCGGAATCTGCATCTGTCTTCCCAGTTCACGAGCCAGCAGTTCTGCCTGATTAAATCCCCGTTTTCTCCGTCTGGCGGGATGCAGAGGGACCGGAATGATTGTTTCGATACCGCACCGGCAAATCCATTCACCGCACTTCTTCGCCATTTCTCCGGCAAATATAGGTGCATAGTATCGTTTGTTATGAAACTTGAACTGATAGATAGCTTGCGCTACATTTCCCCTGTGAATCCATACACTTCTTCCCTGTTCATACGCCCGCGGTATCCGGGAGCAGTCCCGGCAATATTCCTGCTCTTCTATTTTCAAAGGTTTTCCGCATTTCATACAACAGGGTTCTTCTACATAAGGAAGACTTCCCCTGCATGCCATACAGATTCCTTTCTTTGTCAAACTCCCGCAGAACGGGCATCGAGGAGGATATATAATATCAAAAGCTTCTCCTAAAATTCGCGGATACGAGCTGCCAGACTGGTGTAACGATTCTGCTCGCTTTTGTTTTGTATCATTTCTTGAAATACACTTTCACTCCCAACTATCGTGAGACATTTTTTTGCTCTCGTCACTGCCGTGTAGAGCAAATTACGATTATAAAGCAGGCGTGGTCCCTGCAGCAGCGGTATGATGACTGCCGGATACTCGCTCCCTTGTGATTTATGTACGGTGATGGCATATGCAAGCTCCAGCTCTTCCACCGTTTCGTACGGATACTTTACCTTGCGGTGCTCGTCATACTCCACTTCTATCGTTTCGTTATATTTGTTAATCTCCGTCACAATTCCCATATCCCCGTTAAAAATACCCATGCCTTTGTCCACGGTGAGACCAAATTTGGTGCAGACCTCCCACTCTAACTGATAATTATTTTTAATCTGCATCACTTTATCTCCTACGCGGAAAATTCTTCCGCCTATCTCTTCCTCGTCCTTTCCCGGTTCGGACGGATTCAGATAACGCTGCAGAATCGTATTCAGACGTTCCACGCCCAACAGCCCTTTTCGGGTCGGTGTCATCACCTGAATTTCATTTTGCGGGGCACCCACATAGCCCGGCAGTTTTTTCTGAATCAATGTCAGTATCACACTGATAATGACATCTGCCTCCTGTCGTTTCAGGAAAAAGAAATCCCGGCTTTTGTTATTCAACACAACAGGCTCTCCGGCATTGATTCTATGTGCATTCATCACAATGTCGCTCTCGCCTGCCTGGCGGAAGATTCTGGTTAGGGTAACAACCGGAAAACACTCTGAGGAAATAATATCTTTTAATACACTGCCTGCACCGACTGACGGCAATTGGTTTACATCTCCAACCAGAACCAGGCGGGTTCCGGTCACAATTGCCGATAATAGTGCATGCATGAGTGGTAAATCTACCATGGACATCTCGTCAATAATAATCACATCTGTTTCCAGAGGATTCTCCCTGTTTCGCAAAAATCCGTTTACGTTGCCTTCCTCCTCCGGGTTTCCGCTCACTTCCAGCAGACGATGGATGGTCTGAGCCTCATATCCTGTGGCTTCTGTCATGCGTTTCGCCGCACGTCCGGTAGGTGCAGCCAGAAGAATGCTCATTCCTTCGCTCTCAAAGAACTGAATCATCGTATTAATGGTGGTCGTCTTCCCGGTGCCGGGTCCTCCGGTCAGCACCAGCAGACCATGCTTGATAGATTCTATCACAGCACGGTGCTGCATAGCATCCAGTGTGATATGCTCGCGTTCTTCCACTTTGCGCAGGCGCTTTTCCATCATCTCTTCCGGCATCTTGCAGTCGATATTCAAATCGTGCAGCATTTTTGCGGTATTCAATTCCAGATAATAATAATGTGTCGGATAGATACGGATTTCTCCCTCTTCCTCTTTACGGATTACTTTGCGCTCCATGCAAAGATCCATGATATATTTTTCAGCCTCATCAATCTCTACTCCCAAAATCTGCGTGGCACGGTATACCAAAACCTGCTGGGGCAGGTAAATATGCCCTTCTCCGACAGCCTGCTGCAAAACGTAGAATAATCCGCTGCGGATGCGGAATTCCGAATCCGGATGAATACCGATACGGGCGGCAATCTCATCTGCGGTTTTAAACCCGATACCTTCTACATTATCCGCAAGCTGATACGGATTTTCCTCCAATATCTGATACAGTTTTGCCCCGTAATGCTTAAATATTTTTACAGACAAAGCGGTGGAGATTCCATATTTTTGAAGAAAAATCATCGCCGCCCGCATATCCTTCTTTTCTTCCACCTGAACGGCAATCTCACGGGCTTTGCGCTCACTGATACCTTTGATTTCTGCCAGCCGTTCCGGTTCCTCTTCAATAATGCGAAATGTATCTTCTTTAAATCTGCGAACGATTCTTGCAGCCAGTGCTGCACCCACTCCTTTGACGGCGCCGGAGCCAAGATATCGCTCAATGGAAATCAAATCTTCAGGTTCTTTTAATTTGTGTGAGATGACTTTCAGCTGCGTGCCATAGACACTGTGGTTGACATATTCACCTTCCAGTTCCATAAGCTCACCTTCATTGATATAATGAAAAGTTCCAACACAGGTCAGTTCTCCGTCATCGTTTTCCAGATGAAATACCGTATATCCATTTTCCTGATTACGAAACACGATGTGTTCCACATAACCTGTTATTTTCTCCAAAATTTTACCCTCTCATTTTATGGTTTGCTCGGCAAATGAGCCTGCCGTCGTTTTTTGTACTCTGCGCACAGGCAGACTATATTCCTTTATTGTTGCTCATAAATTCCACAAACTGCCCGGTGCCGACCGCCACTGCCTTCAACGGATCTTCCGCTGTCATAGTGTTGATGCCGGTACGCGCTGCGATCAGCTCTTCCAGCCCCCTAAGCATTGCTCCGCCTCCGGTAAGGACGATACCCCGATCCAGTACATCCGCTGACAACTCCGGCGGTGTCTGCTCAAGAATGGCAATGACTGCCTCCACAATCTGTCCTGTTGCCTCCTGTAATGCCGCCTCCGTCTCAGTTGAAGTCACAGTCACAGTCTTGGGAAGTCCTGTCAGAAGATTGCGTCCCCGCACTTCCATCGACTCTTCTTCCGGCAGCGGATACGTCGTTCCTATTTGTATCTTGATTTCTTCCGCTGTACGCTCTCCTATCAGTAGATTGTGTTTCTTTTTCATATATCGCACGATTGCCTCATCAAAGTCATCTCCTGCTATCTTGATAGAAGTATGCACAACCGTGCCGCCCAGAGAAATCACAGCGATATCCGAGGTTCCGCCGCCGACATCCACAATCATATTGCCGCAAGGTTTTGAAATATCAATTCCTGCACCGATAGCTGCAGCCACCGGTTCTTCAATCAAATGCACCTCTCTTGCTCCCGCAGCATAGGTTGCCTCCTCTACCGCCTTTCGTTCCACCTCTGTCACACCGCTCGGCACGCAGATGCTGATACGAGGTTTCTTTAACATTTTCCTTCCCAGTGCCTTGTGCACAAAATATTTAATCATCTTTTCAGTCATGGTATAATCTGAAATCACACCCTGACGCAGAGGACGTACCGCCACGATATTTCCCGGAGTCCTTCCAAGCATCAGTCTCGCCTCCTCACCAATTGCCCGGACAGACTTCGTATCCCGGTCAATCGCGACCACGGAAGGCTCCTTAAGCACGACTCCTTTTCCATTTACATAGACAAGCACACTGGCTGTTCCCAAATCGATTCCGATATCCACAGACATAAAAACAAATACTCCCTTCTGCGCTGCGAAAACAAGTATAATCACTTTCCCTGAAAATGAAAACCCATTTTACACTTTTTTCACACTCTTTTAACTATTCAGACTCCTTTTCGATTAGTTTTTCTTCAATACCGCATCAATATACTTGCCTGTGTAAGATTTTTTATTTTTTGCAATCTCTTCCGGCGTACCGCATGCCACGATCGTACCGCCCTTATCTCCACCTTCGGGTCCGATATCAATAATATAGTCCGCACATTTGATAACGTCCAGATTGTGTTCGATGACAATCACCGTATTTCCCTCATCGGTTAGACGGCGCAGGATTTCCGTCAGTTTGTGCACATCTGCAAAGTGCAGACCAGTTGTCGGTTCATCCAATATATAAACTGTTTTTCCGGTACTGCGCTTGCTCAATTCCGTCGCCAGTTTGATACGCTGTGCCTCGCCGCCCGACAGTTCTGTGGAGGGCTGTCCCAATTTAACATAAGACAGTCCCACATCATAAAGGGTCTGCATTTTCCGCTGGATACTCGGAACATTTTCAAAAAAAGTCACTGCCTCTTCCACCTGTCTCTTATACACATCTCCGAGCCCACGAGACCGTACTAGA
>CALZPS010000120.1 GCA_945827765.1 uncultured Lachnospiraceae bacterium
CGAGATCTAGTACGGTCTCGTGGGCTCGGAGATGTGTATAAGAGACAGCGATGGGTACTCCCCTAACGAACTCTCCTGCTTTCTCCGACGCATCATACAAAGACAATCCGATAATCTGATAGTCCCGATACGGCTGCAGTAAACCATCAATGAGGTGTTCCGCACGCTGTTTCGTCGTAATCACGAAGACTCTTCTTAAATCTCTCTTATCGCGTATTTGATTGCGGATCAATCGTTTCCACGCCAGTCTTACACATATCATTATGCAAATGCTGATCGGGCACATACTGATAATGACCAGCCGCGAATAATCTAAAGACTGCCTTGTCACAAACAGCCACAGTACCACTCCGCACTCTACAAAGAGATTGTGGTAGAATACTTGTTTTAATTCCAGCAGATAGCCTCTGTAAATAATATCCTTATAACTATTTGCAAAGAAAACGACGCAGATATCAGAAAGGGTAATGATAAGCATCATATCCCGATAGGTTTTTGGCATTCCATCATACGGTATTCCCAATTTGATTGAATATGCAATCAAAAAACTTAATTGGAGGCAGATAATATCGAGCAAAAGAAAATCACCATGTTTCATCCACCCCTTCATTCTGTCTCTGTACATAATTGCATCCCCTTATTTTTCTTTCATATTATTCTCTGCCGCCACAACAGGCTTAACGCCCAGCATAATGAAGAACATGTTAAAAGCTGTCACAATGTACAGCCTCTACATATTTATATCAATAAAAGTATACTATATCTCTTGTGTAGAATCAATCCCCTTTTCCCCAAAACAAGGGGTAGTATTGTGATGGTGTCGTGCACATTGCACATTTTTTTGTGAAAAAATTTTTTTCCACTTATTATTTTGCATTTTTTTGAAAATCATTTATGATAAGGTTCTCCTGCAATAATCCGATAGCTGCGATAAATTTGCTCTAACAGGATTACCCGCATCAGTTGATGGGGAAAGGTCATTTTTGAAAAGCTGAGTGAGAAATCTGCGCGTTTGCGAACTTCTGCTCCAAGTCCAAGAGAACCGCCGATGATGAACGTGATATGACTGACTCCCGAAACTGCGAGATTCTCCATCTTTTCCGCAAACTCCTCGGAAGACAGTTGTATCCCCTCTATTTCTAACGTGATGACAAAGGAATCTTCTTTCACAGCTTTCAATATTCTCTCCGCTTCCTTTGAGAGAATGCCCTGCGTCTGATGGTCTGAGCGTTGTTCTGGAGTCTTTTCATCTGCCACTTCGATGATTTCCAGCTTGCAATACGCACTGGGCCTTTTGCTGTATTCGGCAATTGCAGACTTTAAATATGCTTCTTTGATTTTTCCAACTGTGATGAGTGTAATTTTCATATTTCCTGTCCGCCTTATTTTAATAATGCTTTAAAGACGTGTCCTCTTCTCCGCACTAACACAAGCATACCGGGGAAGTCATTGCTGTCCTTTCCCGGTATGTATGATTCATGCATTATTTATTTTTCAAATACTCGTCAATACCGCGTGCACCTGCTTTTCCGGCACCCATCGCCAGAATAACGGTTGCTGCACCTGTCACGGCATCTCCGCCGGCATATACACCTTCTTTGGATGTCTTGCCAAACTCTTCATCTGCCACGATACATTTTCTGCGGTTGATTTCCAGACCTTTTGTGGTAGAAGAAATCAATGGGTTCGGAGAAGTTCCGAGGGACATGATTACGGTATCCACATCCATCTCATATTCGGAACCTGCGATTTCAACCGGACGTCTTCTTCCGGATGCATCCGGCTCACCGAGTTCCATCTTGATAACTTTCATACCTTTTACATTTCCGTTTTCATCCACGAGGATTTCTTTCGGATTGGTCAGAAGATCAAAAATAACACCTTCTTCTTTTGCATGGTGAACTTCTTCCACACGCGCCGGAAGTTCTGCTTCACTTCTTCTGTAAACGATATGTACCTCTGCTCCCAGACGAAGTGCGGTTCTGGCAGCATCCATTGCCACGTTTCCGCCGCCAACGACTGCGACTTTTTTACCGGCTGCAATCGGGGTGTCATAAGAATCATCAAATGCTTTCATCAGGTTACTGCGGGTCAGGTACTCATTTGCGGAGAATACGCCATTCGCATTCTCACCCGGGATGCCCATGAACATCGGAAGTCCGGCACCGGAACCGATAAATACTGCCTCAAATCCTTCATCTTCAATCAATTGGTCGATTGTGGTGGATTTGCCGATGACTACATTTGTCTCAAATTTTACACCGAGTTCTTTTACTTTCTCGATTTCTTTTGCAACGACTTTCTGTTTCGGGAGACGGAATTCCGGGATACCGTAAACCAATACGCCGCCAAGCTCATGCAATGCTTCAAATACAGTTACTTCGTAGCCAAGCTTTGCCAGATCGCCTGCGCAGGTCAGTCCGGACGGACCGGAACCGATAACTGCTACTTTGTGACCATTTGTGCTGTCGGCAGCTTCCGGCTTGATGTCATGCTCCAACGCATAATCCGCTACAAAACGCTCAAGTTTACCGATAGAGATAGACTCTCCTTTGATACCACGGATACATTTTCCTTCGCACTGTGATTCCTGTGGGCACACACGTCCGCAGATTGCCGGCAATGCGGAAGATTTTCCGATTACTTTGTATGCTTCTTCGATATTTCCTTCCTTCACTTCTTTGATGAATCCCGGAATATCGATGGATACCGGACAGCCCTGCACACATTTGGCATTTTTACAGCCTAAGCATCTGTTAGCCTCTTCCATTGCTTCTTCCTGATTGTATCCAAGACATACCTCTTCAAAGTTTGTTGCTCTTACTTTTGGGTCCTGTTCTCTTACAGGTACTTTATTTAATACGTTTGCCATTAGTTGTCACCTCCGCAATTTCCACATCCGCCATGATGGGTATCACCTTCCTGCAATTTCAGCATCGCACGTCCCTCCAGCGTCTTGTACATCTGGCTTCTCTTCATGGCCTGATCAAAATCTACCAGATGTCCGTCAAACTCAGGTCCATCTACACAGGCAAATTTGATTTCATCACCGACCTGCAGACGGCACGCTCCACACATTCCGGTTCCGTCTACCATGATCGGGTTCATGCTGACGATGGTCGGAATTTCCAGTTTCTTTGTGAGCAGGCAGACAAATTTCATCATGATCATCGGTCCGATTGCCACACAAGTGTCATAGTGCTTTCCTTCATTTCCTACGAGGTCTTCCAATACTTTCGTCACCATACCGGAACGTCCGTAAGAGCCATCATCTGTAGTAACATACAGATTGCCGGCAACTGCCTCGAGCTCTTTCTCCAGAATAACCATGCTCTCTGTCTTTGCTCCAAGGATCACATCTGCATCGATGCCGTGCTCATGCAGCCATTTTACCTGTGGATAAACCGGAGCTGCTCCAACTCCTCCCGCTACAAACACGAGTTTCTTTTTCTTCAGAGTTTCCAAATCCTCTGATATAAACTCAGATGCACATCCGAGTGGTCCTACGAAATCGCGGAAACTGTCTCCTTGTTTTAAATCGGCCATCTTTACTGTGGATGCACCCACTTCCTGAAATACGATGGTAATCGTCCCTGCCTCACGGTCATAGTCACAAATCGTAAGCGGGATTCTCTCTCCCTTGTCATCCATCTTTACGATGACAAACTGACCCGGCTGACAATGCTTTGCAACTCTTGGTGCATGTACATCCATCAGATATATTTTCTCAGCCAGTTTTTCTGCTTTCAAAATCTCATACATGGTTTCTGCTCATCCTCCTATAGTGATTTTTCTTGTTTCCGTCATGTCAAATATGTAATCCAACATTTCTCACAATCATATATTATAGCACTGTTAATCTTTTAACACAAGTAGTATTATTAAGAAGTATTTCTAAAAATTGTACAAAAAACGGTTATTCTAATGATAACACGTAGTTCCTCTTTGTCACTTGTGTCATTTTTCCGGAATCGCTGATTAATACAGCTGCAAAAAAAGTACGTCCTTCCGGCATATCAATCGGTCCCTCGTAACGTGCCGAAGCCGCTGAGGGAATGGTATTGTCCATTGTGTAATATGCCGTATACCCTTCCGGAACCTGAATGGTAATCTGCGTAGGTGTCGTATACTGCCCGGTGGATGGTGTCACAGCCGGAGCATCTTCCACAGGCAGTTCCACCGTATATGTGCGGGACGCGGGAAGGCTGGGGATTCCCTGTGCATTTACGGCAATCGCCTTAATAACCGTTGTTCCTTCTTCAATCAAAATGGGGTCTGCATAAAGCAGACTGTCTGTCGTGGGTTCAGAGCCATCTGTTGTGAAATAAATCGTTCCTTCCCCTGTCAGTGCAACCTGCTGAACTTCTGAATACTTCCCCTCTTCCAGACTGAATTTTGGTGATTGTGACTGAAATTGCTCCATTTTTTCCAGTACGCTTGGCTCACATCCTTCCAGCAATTCCGGGATTTTTTCATTCTGCTCTGTCTCCACATAAAACTCAATGACAGCGCTATAAAGTTTATCATTTAATGGCTGCGAACCGATTGCTCCCAGAAACAAAGATTCTGCCTTATCTAATTCGTCCATTTCTATGTATACATTAGAGAGCCCCACATAACCTTCGGCTCTTGTGCCGTCCTTGCGGACAGCCCGCCGGAAACACGTTTCCGCCTCGCTCAGGTTGTTGCTCTCCAGAGCTTTATTTCCCCGTCTCATCACCCCGTCATACGAGTTCTGATAGAACAGTATGGCACTTACTCCGATTACAATAACTACAAATATCGAAAATATGGCTATCATCTGCATCCGTTTTTTGCGTGCCCTTTTCTTTCGCAATGCCTGCTGCCGCCGCCTTTCGCTTTCACTGTCGGCGGCATTCTGTCTGGCGCGGCGCATCCTCTCTGCCCGTATCTGATCCAACTCAGTCTGGCTAAGCACCCTCGTGGATTTTGAATTCTGCTGCTCTCTTCTGCTGCTGTAACGTCTGATATCGTCCGTTTGGATCGGCCGTGTCGCACCTTCCACCGATCCTTTGACTTCTCGTGCAAGCACGTCATCAAGTGGATTATAATCCGGTACAATCTGGACTTCTGTACCGCAGTCCGGACATATCAACATTCCTTCCGGAATATCAGCTCCGCAATTCATACATTTCATCGAACTGTTTCCTCCCATCAGCGTACTGTCTCCACACAATTATTCATCAACATGGCGATCGTCATCGGTCCTACCCCGCCCGGGACAGGAGTAATTGCTGATGCTTTTGGTTCAACACTGTCAAAATCCACATCACCGCATAGTTTTCCGTTTGCATCACGATGCATTCCGACATCAATTACTACTGCACCTTCTTTGATGTATTCCGGTCCTATCAATTTTTGTTTCCCGACAGCAACAATCCTGTCTCTTATACACATCTCCGAGCCCACGAGACCGTACTAGAT
>CALZPS010000121.1 GCA_945827765.1 uncultured Lachnospiraceae bacterium
AGGCATATTTATGGACTCTATTGTAACAAAATTGACCGAGATAGAATCTGCTGCATCTGCAATTGTATCTCATGCTGAAGCACAAAAAGAAGTCCTCGAGCGCGAGTATCAGGCGAAACGCAGGGCTTTTGACGATGACATGGAGCAAAAGACCATGGCGCAGGTTAAAGAAATCCGCGATACTCTGGAGCGGGATTTAACGGCACTTTCAGACATCCAGAACAGCGGAACCGATGACTCTATCACGGCATTAAAGGAAGAATATGAGAAGATGCATACCCGGTATGCACAGGATATATTAAAACGGATAACAGAGGTATCATAATGGGAAATCTACTTACTTACAGTGGAATCGTCACCAAAATCCGGGCAATGGAAAGCCAGCTTCTGACTCCGCAGGATTTTGAGGAAATTGCCGGACTGCACAGTGTCCCTGCTGTCATTGCATGGCTGCGTGACAATGGTTTTTATCCTTTTGTTCTCGATGAGCTGACAGATGAGCACCTGCACCGCGGGGACATCGAGAAATTGTTGATCACCCAGCTTTACTATGATTATATGAAGATTTACCGTTTTTGCGGACTGGAGCAACGAAGATTTCTTTCCTTATATATAATGCGCTTTGAAACGGATTTGATTGATTATTGTCTGCGCATTGTCATCAACCATTATCAGGAACCGTTTGATTTGAACTACAAGAAAGATTTCTTCGACCGGTATTCACAGATTTCCATCGAAAAATTGATTACATCACGCACGACGGATCAGTTGATTGAAAATCTGAAAGATACAGAATACTATGCTCCTTTGAGCAAATTGAAGGATAAACCAAACGTGACACTATTTGATTATGATTTGACGCTGGATCAATATCGTTTTCACAAATTATGGAAAAGTCGTAAAAAGATTTTAAATAAGACAGAACGGGAGATTTTTACCAGAGACTATGGCTCCAAGATTGATTTACTGAATCTCCAGTGGATTTACAGGGCAAAAAAATATTACCAGATGGAGCCGGTTGATATCTACAACCTACTGGTTCCCATTCATTTTAAACTATCTACGCAGCTGGTAAAAGAACTGGTGGAGGCTCCTTCAGCAGAGGATTTTTTGAATGTCCTGCAAAAAACATCTTACGCAAGACATTATCATTCTCTGGAGCATTTGACCATCGAGATGATGTACGGGCAATGCCTGAAACAGCTCTACATTGCCGATGCAAAACGCAATCCATATTCGATTGCCACTGTCAATTCCTACCTGTTTAAAAAGGAAGAGGAACTGGAACGACTCACTACCGCTATCGAATGTGTCCGGTATGGATTAACACCCGGTGAGACGCTTGCGCACTGCGGGATTACAGGAGGTACGATTTAATGATTGTAAAAATGAAATTCATCAACATTTCCGGTCCCCGGGAGGATATCGACCGTGTGACCGACTGTTATTTATCCAAGTATGAGATTCAGCTTGAATCGGCATTGTCCGAACTAAAGACTGTCGATAACCTGCGTCCGTTCGTAGAAGCCAATCCCTACCGGGATGCCCTGACAAAAGCGGAACAGTTTGCAGGATATCTTAAGGCGCCGGAGCAGATAAAACCGGATACCGGACTTGCCCTCAACGAAATGTTTGAACTCATACGTTCTGTCTCGGAAGAATATCAGCAGCTTCAGGACAAAAAAGATAGATTAAGAAAAAACATTGATGATATGCGCGGCCGCCAGCAAATCATTGCTCCGTTCCGTCCGCTCGACTGCAACCTGCAGGATGTTTTAAATTACAAATATATTGCTTATCGTTTCGGCAGACTGCCGCTGGAATATTACTTCAAAATGCAGAAATATCTGGAGGATGATTTAAACGCGATTTTCGTGGAGGGAGAGCATGATGACAGTCATGTCTATGGGGCCTACTTTGTTTCCCCGGGTGAATCTTCCAAGGCAGATAGCATTTTCCGCTCCCTGCATTTTGAGCGTTTCACGCTTGACGGTGAATTTGAGGGCACTCCTGCACAGGCATATCTTGCACTGGAGCGGGAAATCAGCAAAACCACTTCTCAGATTGAAGAAATCGAGAAAAACGTAGAGTCCCTCCTTAACAGTCATGCTCCCCAGCTCATTGCCGCCAAGAATCGTCTGGAAGAACTGACCAACAATTTCGATGTCCGCAAAATGGCTGCCCGCATGGGAGAGAATCAGGATGATTATTATATTCTCTGCGGCTGGATGGCGGAAGACGATATCAAAAAGTTTCAGGAAGAGACCAAGGGTGACAGCAACATCTTTATCATGGTGGAGGACGACAAGGAATCCTATTTTGGAACGCCGCCGACCAAGCTGAAAAATCCGAAATTATTCAAGCCGTTTGAAATGTATGTACAGATGTATGGACTGCCCGCTCATGACGAGATGGATCCGACTTTGTTGGTAGGTCTTACCTACTCTTTCATCTTCGGGGCTATGTTCGGGGATGTCGGACACGGACTGCTTTTGTTCCTTGGCGGAGGAGCGCTGTATCTGTGGAAAAAGATTCCGCTGGCGGGTATCATCTCCTGTGCAGGCGTATTCTCCACAATTTTCGGTTTCCTCTTCGGCAGTATCTTTGGATTTGAGAATATCATTGAGCCGTTGTGGCTGCGGCCGATCGATGCTATGACGACGCTGCCGTTCATCGGTAAGCTGAACACCGTATTTGTTGTCTCCGTCGCGTTTGGTATGTGCGTCATCCTCTTTGCCATGATTTTGCATATCATCACCGCGGTCAGAAACCACGACATCGGCTCCGGTTTATTTGATTCCAACGGTGTGGCGGGACTTCTGTTCTACGGTTCCTTGGTCGCGACCATCGTCCTGTTCATGACAGGACATAAGGTTCCTGCCACAGGTATACTGATTGTAATGTTTGTCATTCCGCTGCTTTTGATTCTGTTCAAAGAGCCTTTGACTAAAAAGCTCACAAAAAGTACAGAAAAAATGAGCGAAAGCAAAGCCATGTTTTTGATTCAGGGAATTTTTGAACTCGTGGAAGTATTGCTCAGTTATTTTTCCAATACAATTTCCTTTGTTCGTATCGGAGCATTTGCTATCAGCCACGCCGCCATGATGGAAGTCGTACTGATGCTCTCAGGTGTGGAAACGGGCAATCCAAACTGGATCGTCGTGGTGCTTGGAAACCTGTTCGTGTGTGCTTTTGAAGGACTTATCGTCGGTATTCAGGTACTTCGTCTGGAATATTATGAACTGTTCAGCCGGTTCTACAGAGGTTCCGGACGTGCATTTACTCCGTATACAAACAAAATGAAAGCAAAAATCAAAAAATAATAGAATGATTTATTAAATAGGAGGAACTTATCATGACACTCGCAACTAAACTTATTTTTATCGCAGCCCTGGTTTTCAGCATCATCATTCCTTTCGGATATTTTCTGATTGGTGAAAAGAACAAAAAACGTTATAAGAAAAGCATCGCAGCAAATGTATTCTTTTTCTTCGGCTCATTTGCCGTCTGCTCTATTATAATGCTTGGCGGACCGCAGGTGCAGGCTGCTGAAGACGCAGCAGCTGCAGGTCTTTCTACCGGACTTGGTTACATCGCTGCAGCACTGGTTACCGGTTTATCCTGTGTGGGCGGCGGTATTGCCGTGGCAAGTGCCGCAAGTGCCGCTCTGGGCGCACTGAGTGAGGACGGCAGTATCTTCGGTAAATCTATGATTTTCGTAGCCATGGCAGAAGGTGTATGTCTGTACGGACTAATCATCTCCTTCATGATTTTGGGACAGTTATAAGATGAAAATGTATCTGATCAGTGATAATGTCGATACCTATACAGGAATGCGTCTGGCAGGCGTGGACGGTGTCGTTGTGCATGAGCGCGAGGAACTAAGGGAAGAACTGGAAAAGGTTTTGCGCGACAAGAGCATCGGCATCGTACTGTTGACGGAAAAATTCGGTCAGGAATTTCCCGATCTCATCGACCGATTCCGTCTGGAACAGACCATGCCTCTGCTGATTGAGATTCCTGACAGGCACGGAACCGGCCGAAAAAAAGATTTTATCACATCCTATATTACAGAAGCTATTGGATTAAAGCTGTAGTACTCGTAATTATTATACTGCACGCCCATAACGAAAGGAGGGGTTTGCCTTGACTCTGGAAGAAAAAATTGCACACTTACAGGCTGCCTCCATGGAGGAGGCGCGAGCGGAAGGAAACTCGATTATTGATTCCTATCGTGACGCCTTGGAAAAAGTATTTCAAGAGCATAAAGAAGAAACTATCAAACAATCCGAACTGCGCATCAAATCAGAAAAAATCAGTGCCAGACAACAGCTGAGCCAGTCTTCTGCCAAAGCACAGTTGGAATTAAAACGTCAATATAGCAGAATTTCGCAGGAACTCAAGGATAAGGTCTTTGAGGAAACCAATATATTAGTTCAGGAATATATGAAAACCGATGCGTATGTAGACTTTCTGGCTGCATGTATCGGCAAAGCGATTTCTTTTGCCAACGGGGAACCGGCCACGATATATATCAACCCGACGGACGTGAAACACAAGGATACTTTGGAAACTGCAACCGGCACCAGCCTGACTGTCAGCAACGAAGATTTTATCGGAGGTGTCCGCACCGTTATCCGTGGGCGCAATGTCTTGATTGACAATTCTTTCAAGACCCAGCTTAATAACGAATATGAAAGTTTTATGTTCCGGGGAGGTGATGGCATTGTATAATACTGGTACAATTTATGGAATTAACGGACCTGTCATCTATCTGAAGGGAAACACCGGTTTTAAAATGTCGGAGATGGTCTATGTCGGCAAGCAAAAGCTGGTCGGCGAAGTCATTGCTCTTGATAAGGACTTAACGACCATACAGGTCTACGAGGAAACGTCCGGACTGCGTCCGGGCGAGGAGGTCATTGCCACCGGAAACGCAGTCTCCGTGACGCTTGCTCCCGGCATTCTGAATAATATTTTTGACGGAATCGAAGGTCCTCTGGAAAAGATTTCTGAGGCGGGAGGCGCATTTATCACCCGCGGTGTCAGCGTTGATTCCCTTGACCGCACGAAAAAATGGCCGACACATCTGACGGTTTCCGTCGGCGACTACCTGCACGGCGGCTCCATTATCGCAGAAGTTCCGGAGACCCGTGCCATCACGCACAAATGCATGGTTTCACCGGATATTGAGGGAACTGTGGTAAGCGTAGTCCCAGACGGCGACTACACCATCGACGATGTACTTGTCAAACTGCGTTTAAATAACGGAGATATCAGGGAATTGACCATGACTCAGCGTTGGCCGATTCGTGTTGCCAGACCTACACATCATCGTTTCTCGGCTTCCGTACCACTGGTGACCGGACAACGTATCATCGACACCATGTTTCCGACTGTCTCTTATACACATCTCCGAGCCCACGAGACCGTACTAGATCTCG
>CALZPS010000122.1 GCA_945827765.1 uncultured Lachnospiraceae bacterium
GACTTGTCATTTTCGTGAAAGTATAATTCATGCCGCCGATACGGGCGGCGGAAGGGTAGACTCATGAGCAAAAAGATTTCCACCGGTGCACTTCTGGTTGCACTGGCTATGATTTTCAGTTATATAGAAACATTGATTCCCATTCATTTCGGTGTGCCGGGTATGAAACTTGGCATTGCCAATCTGGTCATCGTCATAGGGCTATATCTGTTGAAACCGCAGGAGGTGCTGCTGATTTCCATCGTGCGCATCCTTCTGGCTGGATTTATGTTCGGCAGCGGAATGTCTGTCATTTACAGTCTGGCAGGGGGGATATTAAGCTTTTTTGCCATGCTTCTTTTGAAACATACGGGGAAATTTTCGATTGTCGGAGTGAGTCTCTTTGGCGGAACCATCCATAATATCGGGCAGCTGCTCGTCGCAGCTGCCGTAATTGAAAACATGAAATTATTTTACTATCTGCCGGTTCTCGTCATTGCCGGAACCGTGACAGGAATCCTGATCGGACTGATTGCCGGACGGATTTTGCCGGCAGTCCGTGACATTTCACGGCATTCACAGAATCTGTAAACGTTCTGTCCACAGATTTCACCATCCTTTTCTTTAGACTCTTACGCAATCGCTTATCAGATGGTCTATGCCTTTGTTTTTTCTTTCTCCAGCTTTGCGAAGAACTGTATCAACACAATCACTGCCGCAACCGCCAGCACCAGTTCTGCCGCAAACTGCGAATACGCCAATCCATACATGCCAAACAAATAATTCAGAATATAAATCGCAGGAATCTCCAAAATCACCTTACGCATAATTGCAAACACCAATGCATGTTTGCCCATGCCGACCGCCTGAAATACGCCGACCGCCATAAAGTCAATACAAAGAAATGGAAGTCCCAGACAGAATGCTCTTAGGAATCCGGTTCCATAAGTTATGATCACTTCGTTGTTCATAAACATCCGTATCAAAGAACCCGCCCCCAGATAGTAGCCAAATACTACCACCACGATAAACCCGACGCTGATAGCACCTGAGAACAAGAATGTCTTTTTCATTCTCTTGTGATTGCCGCTGGCATAATTGTAGCTGATAAGCGGCATAACTCCTTGTGAAAATCCCATCGACACATACATCGGTATCATATTGATTTTCTGGGCAATTCCCATCGCTGCCACCGCATCTGAGCCGTAAGATGCCATAAAGTTGTTCAGAATCGTCATGCCGACGACATTGAGCAGGTTCTGTATAGATGCCGGGATTCCCACGCCAAACACTTCCAGAACAATTTTCTTATTCGGCTTAAATTTGTGAGGACTGATGCAGACATATGTTTTTCCCCGTTTCACCCGGATTAAAATCAGGAAATACAGACATGCAACACAATTGGAAATAAATGTCGCAAGTCCCGCTCCCGCAGCTCCCATCCCCAGACCCTGAGGCAGAATAAAAATCGGATCCAGCACAATATTGAGCAGACATCCGCTCATCGCCCCGATACTGGCATGCATCGCCGCGCCTTCCGAGCGCACCAGATAACTCATCACTACATTGAGAATCGCCGGAACCGCTCCGCAAACTACCGTCCAACGCATATAGGCGGCTGTCGCCTCAATCGTATCCGGCTCTGCCCCCAGCATATGTAAAAGTGGTGTATTGAACAAAAAGCTCAACAAAGAGAACACTACACCGCTTACAAGTGAGCAGTAAAATACAAACGCCGAGCTTCGGCTGACTGTCTCATAATCTTTGCGCCCCAATGCACGGCTCATCATACTCGAGCCGCCCACACCGAACAGGTTGTTGACGGCGTTAAATGCCAAAAGTACCGGTGCCGCCAGCGTCACCGCTGCGTTCTGTATCGGGTCATTTACCATTCCCACAAAATATGTATCCGCCAAGTTGTAGAGCACCATCACCAAAGTTCCCATGATGGTCGGAATCGACAGCTGCATCACGGCTTTGGGAATCGGCGTCTGCTCAAACAATATCGTTTTATTGTTATCTTTCATACTCATCTCTCCCTCTTTCCAGAATAATAAAAGTATAGCCTATTTTTCTTGTTTACACAAGGAAAAAGCTATACTTTTATTATTCCTTAGATGCCAGGTTCAGACATTGAGACGGTTTGCCCGCTGAATGATCATTTTCCTGCCATATGACCATTTTTGTTCTGCATGGAAGAGGTAAACACTATTCCGTTCTCGAAGCAAGTACCGAAAAATAATATACCATTGGCTGATGCTCCTGAGGTATCGCCTGTCCGATGAGCTGCAGCATCATCTGCACACTCACCGCCTGTTCCCCCGCCAGTTCTTTTAATGCCGTCCCGGCCCTTTCCATCATGCCCTGCGGCACAAAGCGAACCATTACATAGTACATATTCAGCGCACCTTTTTCCCATTTCAGTTCCTTCAGGCTGTCCGGAATCCGGTCTTCAAATTCGCCTTTGCGCAGACGCAGCATATCTTCCTCCGTCACCTGCCCCTCTGCCGGAAAACCAAACCTCGCCAGACGCTCCGGCGTACTTTCATTTTCCCGCATGATGCGGATCATCTCGTTGGCAAGCTCCGTCTCTTTCGCAATGTTGTCTATGCTATGTTCCTGTTTCGGATCCTCTGCCAGACAGAACAGCTTACTGCCAAAATTCACCGGACTATTCAAGCTCTCCCTGGCACGGATTTTCATCGTCCGGCAGCCTTTGGTAAAGGCAAACGGCTCCTGCAATTGCACATCCTGCAATTCATCCACTCCGAAACGCGCTCCCATATGGGTCGGCATCAGCGTATATTCATAATTGGGCGCTCCGTCCACCGGAGCCTTCATATACACCCAGTTGCCGTCCGTGATATTACAGTGCGCCGCATGGTCGCCGAAAATGACATAATCATGAATCTTTTCACCCCGCTCAATCACGGAACGAAGGCTTTTGCCCTCCATGCTTTCCGGAATCTCCTGCCCGAAAAACTCCAGAATGGTCGGCGCCAAATCTATTGTCTGCGTCAACTGACTTCTTCGTTGTGCGCACACCTTACTTCTGGGGTCATATACAAACAACGGCGTGCGGCTGATTTCCTCATAGTAAGGCATCACCGTCTTTGCCCACCATCCATGCTCGCCCAGCAAAAATCCATGGTCTGTATTGACAATCAGCATCGTATCTTCCCAAAGATTGTATTCGTCCATCTTATCCAGCACTTTGCCGAGATAACGGTCACACATCGTAATCAGCGCCGCGTATTCCATCCGCATATGGCGGACACTGTCCTCTCCCTCCGTCACCGGATAATACGGCGGCCAGTCCTTCAGCGGCCCGTCATATTCGTGAGCAAATGCTTTTTTATATTCCGGCTGGGTAAAGAACGGCTCATGCGGGTCAAACGTCTCAATCTGTAAAAACCAGTTGTCTTCGTCATGATTCTTTTCCAAAAAATCTAATCCCGCCTGAAATGTCACGGCCTGCGGCATCCGCTCTTCGCAGTTTAAAAATTTCCTGTTTGCTTTATCAAAATAATTCGTCCGGCCGATCAGGGCATTGTTGTGTACGGCATCCACCAGCTCACGGTTTACCTGCCAGCGGTCACCCTCCTGCCCGCGATTGAGTGAAAATGCCGAATAGCGTCCGTGATAAGTCGCACCGCCGTCTTCCCAATAATGGCCATGGTCGGTGGACAGATATGTAAATATTCCATGTTTTTTTAAGCTTTCATCTTCCACATCACCTTTCAAACTATATTTTAAAACTATCGATAATTGTGCGGGTTCCACTATTTTACCATCTCCGCCACATCTACTGTATCATAACTTGTCCAATCTGAATTGTTATATCTTGTACAAGATACTGGTAAATCCGCATCTTGCCACATATCCTTTCGTAAATCCCCGGTCTGCCATTTTTCCATGGTTTTTGCGGGCCATTGCTTTGTCTGTACATTTCACCAATTTATCAATCCTTTTCACACAATCGTCTGCCTTCCGCCCATGCCCGGGATAATGAATCTCGACGCCTTCATTCTCTGCGAACTGCCGGATACGAAGTAATTGTTTCTTATACTCCGCAAGGGGAACCGATTCTTTCAGGCACATCCACACCTGGCCATTCAAGTCATCACCGGAAAACAGCACTTTATGTTCCACATCCTCCACCAGCACGCTCCCTGCGGTATGCCCCGGCATATGTACCACGCGCAGAGTACGTCCGCCCAAATCAAAGCACTGTCCGTCCTCCAATGCTTTGACTGCTCCCGGCTCATGGGATAACGCTCTCTCCCGCTGTGCTGCAAACTCTTCCTTTGATAATTTGTAAAACTTCAGCATCCGCATATCCGTCCGTGCCCACGAGTTTTCCTGCATCTGTCGATTGCCATGTTCTTTGTACACTTCCATATCCAAGGGATGAAGATACACATCCTCAAACATCCAGCTCCCGAATGCATGATCAATATGTCCATGTGTGCAGATGACCGTCACCGGAAGTTTCGTCACTGTCCGAATCATAGCAGGCAAATCAATCCCGCCATAGCCACAGTCAATGAGTGCCGCCCGTTTTTTTCCTACTACAAGATACATATTCACTTCCCCGGCACACCCGACCTCACGTATTGCATAGGTGTTTTCATATATTTGCTCCATTTGCCCTTCCGCCCTTCTTCACAAGCTTTGCAATAATCCGATACTTGTTTTATTTTTCACATTGTATTATAATGACTTCTACAAGAAGTTTCAATATACAATGTTCAAATCAGTGTTGGAGACGATTGAACAAAATATGGAGACTGCTCTTCTGAAAGAATACGCCAAAGAATACAAGCCCGGAACCGATATCATGACAATCGATTATCTCGCCATCGTCATTCGCCATATCAAAGAACACCGTGTTTTCTATCTGGCGTATCTGTCTGACAGCGTTTCCGATAGGCTGACCATTAATACTAAATAAGGCGGTCATTTTGACCGCCTCAATGAAACAGTGTCGTCTTCTTATTCATCAGACAAACGCTGCATCAAATCTCATCCTGATTTTTGGTTCTTGACTCTCCTGTTATGCTTTTAGTTCTCTCATCAGTTCTTCGACTTCATTCTCACTCATCATTCCTTCGATCCTGCCTCTGACTAATCTGCAGATAATGTCCTCAAAAGCGCTCGCCCCCGCCATATGCACTGCCGCAAGCTTTGGTTTCCACTCGGCAAGAACCGCCGCCTTTTGAGCGTCTCCCTGAGGGTCCGCCTCTTGTACTGTGAAATGAGCGATCCCGTCTTCACTCAGCATCTGTGTCTCCTGCTCACAACGCTGCAAAAATTCTTCGTAATCCTCACATCTTCCCCATGTTTTTTCTGCCACCACAAACATTCGGGGAAACGCCATCTGTTCCAGCCGTGTCCTGTCAAAAATCTGTTCGCTCCAAAGCTCGGCCTCCATTC
>CALZPS010000123.1 GCA_945827765.1 uncultured Lachnospiraceae bacterium
ACCATCTATGTGGTGGGAGGCGGCTCTAATGCGGTGTATTTGAATCAGCTTACGGCAAAATATACCGGGCGCAGAGTATCCGCGGGACCGGGCGAGGCAACGGCTATCGGTAATATCATGGTGCAGATGCTGGCGGACGGTACATTTGAGAGTCTGCCGCAGGCGAGAACCTGTGTCGGCGAATCATTCGATGTAAAATATTACGAGTAAAATGAGACATGCTGCGGCGGAGTAACCGACAGATGACATGGAGAAGGATGACCGGCTGCAGTGAAAAAAGTGAATCATGCGGCAGAGACCGCTGAAGAATAGGAGGAAATAATAATGACAAGATATGAATCAGCAAAAGAAATTTATGCAAAGTATGGTGTGGATACCGATGCAGCAATTGAAAAATGTATGAAGGTTCCGGTATCCCTTCATTGCTGGCAGGGGGACGACGTGATTGGTTTTGACCATGACGGACCGCTGACCGGAGGTATCCAGACGACAGGAAATTATCCGGGCAAGGCAAGAACACCGGAAGAACTTTTGGCAGATATGGATAAAGCAATCAGCCTGATGCCTGGCGCAAAGAAAATTAACGTACATGCATGCTATGCAATTTTTGAAGAAGGCGAATTCGTAGACCGTGATAAACTGGAACCGAAACATTTCCAGAAATGGGTAGATTTTGCCAAAGAAAGAGGTATGGGTCTGGATTTCAACCCGACATTCTTCTCTCATGATAAAGTGAAAGACGGACTGACACTGTCCAGCCCGGATGAAGAGACGAGAAAATTCTGGATTGAGCATGGAAAAGCCTGCATCCGCATTTCTTCCTACTTTGCAGAGCAGACAGGTATCCCGTGCGTTATGAACATCTGGACAGGTGACGGATACAAGGATGTTCCGGCTGACCGCATGGGCCCGAGAGTACGTTATAAAGAATCCATTGATGCCATTCTTTCCGAGCCATACGACCCAAATATGGTAAAACCGTGTGTAGAATCCAAGGTGTTTGGTATTGGTGTGGAAGCTTACACAGTAGGTTCCGCTGAGTTCTCATTGAGCTATGCAGCAGCAAATAAAGATAAATGTCTGCCTCTGATGGACAACGGCCACTATCATCCGACAGAGGTTGTATCCGACAAGATTCCGGCACTTTTGACATTCTTCCCGGAGGTAGCTTTGCATGTGACCAGAGGTATCCGCTGGGACAGTGACCACGTACTGATTCTGGATGACGAGACAAAGGAAATCGCGAAGGAAATCGTGCGCTGTGAGAATGGACTTGACCGTGTATACATCGCACTGGATTACTTTGATGCGTCTATCAACCGTGTATCTGCATGGGTAACCGGATTCCGCGCAATGCAGCAGGCACTTTTGAATGCACTTTGTACTCCGAACGAGATGCTCAAAGAGCTGCAGGATACGAACCAGATGACCAAGAAGATGGTGATGATGGAAGAAATCAAAATGCTGCCAATCGGCGATGTGTGGGAAGAGTACTGCAGACGCTGCGGCGTATCCGCTACCGGTTGGTTTGAGGAAATTGAAAAATACGAGACAGAAGTATTGTCAAAACGTGCATAAATGATAATAGACCGCATCTGCTTTCTGATAAAGAGGCAGGTGCGGTTTGTTTTTTGTCATATAGGATACTTCGTCTCCTATATGATAAAAAACAAACCGGGGGATCGCACTGCGGCGGATTGGAATTATTTCGGAGGGGGAGCTGAAAGAAGAAAATATTTAGTTTCCTGGGAAAATAATATGTAGAAAAAAGATGTCATTTTCTATCTCGTAATTCAAAGCGCCATGGTAGAGACCAACGATATATTTCATACTTGGTAAACCATAGCCATGCTGTCCCTGATCGGATTTTGTTGTATGCAAAATACCGTCAACAATCCGGGGATTTCCGGTAAAATAGTTTGTCGTTTCAATTAAAATATGCTCATCCGTGGCTGAAAAGAATAAATCAATTAATCTCTTTTCAGGATCATTGACTTGTCTGACTGCCTCGATTGCGTTGTCGAGTGCATTTCCCAGAAGGGAATACAGATGTGAAGGAGATAAAAAGGATAACAACATCCCGTCACCGGTGCAGCTAAGCCGGATATGGCTGCGTTCACATAACAACTGCTTTTCATAGAGTACAACATCTAAAATTTGGTTTCCGGTTTTGATGTTGGAGTCGTAGATTTCAATCGCTTGTTTGAGCGTAGACAGCTCTTGTTCATCAAGGCGTCCCTCAAGTGCGCAGAGCCGGCGTTTTAAGTCATGACACTTCATGTTAATAGCTTCAATACTTTCCTTTGTGACTTCATATTGACGTTTTTCCTGAAACAAAAGATGCTCCGTTATCAAAAGATCTTGTGTCAGCTTGTTTTGACGGAGTATTTCTGTTGCCAGAAATAGAACGAAAGCGGTACAAGTCAAGTTTAAAATTTTGTTCAGAATGGTCAGTTCGGGCGAATGTAGCATGTCCTCATAGACACGGCTGATGCTTCCCAGAACATTATTCAGCAAAATGATACAAATACAAATCGATACAACTGCAATGGATGAACGGCGATTCTGCTGTAATTTGTATCGTTTAGCAAAAAGAATGGCAAAGAATGTGAAGAAGACAATGTGATACAGTATAAATATTGTCCAGTTTCCTCCTGCATTTATGAAAGGGAGGAGAAAAATGGTTGTTTTGTCATCTTTGCCGAAAAAATTGAGAATCAGGGCATAGCTGTCACCGGTAAAATTACTGATTGCAATGGTCATACACCAACACAAAGAATTCTCACAGAAATCTTCCTGATAACAGATGCAGACAAGAAACAGTGGATAAAGTACCAGAATAAAATGTGTAATTATCCGTACAACATGAGAGGCAAAAATGGTCTGATAATCGAAAGCACTCCAAAGTGAAAGGAAGAAACCAAGGACAAGGCCAAGAAAAAACACAACAAAAAAGCGCAGGGGAAAATATCTGCGTTTTTGATAGTATATTGAGAGCATCAGTGTACAAATCGTCCATTTGGTCAGAGAAAAGAAAAAGGAGATGGCACTGATCATGACATTTTCGGGAATCTGATACGCGTCGGCAATTGTTCTTAACATATTAAAAAACCTCCTTTATGGCGCGGCGCATCCCCAGATTGTCTGCAAAGAATCGTGGAACGCTTTCTTTTTGTTTCGGGATATACGTAGTATCTGGTTTTGTCCGGCATACTGCAGCGTAATTTCATCGCCGGAGATGCTTTTGACATAATGCAGATTAACCAGATAACAGTGATTGCATTTACGAAAGAGCGGACTGTCCAGTTTCTTCTCTACGGCGCTCAAAGTTGTGTGCTGGACATAGTCTCCGTATATAGAGTGAAAAACAGTTTTGTGACCAGATACTTCACAATAGGCAATCTCTTCAGGGGAAAGACGGATGCTTCCGCCCTGCCTGAAGTTGAGAACGAGCTGATCTGTTTTCTTTCGCTGTTCCAGTCGTTTGTGTACTCGCATAAATTTAAGTGCGAAATCAGGGTAGGACACAGGTTTTACAAGGTAGGCAAAAGCATCGACTTCATATCCGTCCACCGCATACTGTGCCAGACTGGTGACAAAGAGTAAAAGAACCTGCTTGTCGAGCTCGCGCAGACGGTGCGCGGCGTCCATTCCATTCAAATAAGGCATGGAAATGTCCATAAAAATCACGTCGTACTCTGCTGTGTAATTTTCTAAAAAGGAAATTGCTTCACGGAAGATGGTTATTTGAGAGTGCGTATGATTATCAAGGAAAAAGCGCTGCAGGTAGTTCTGCAATGATTTTGCATGTAATTCATTATCTTCAACAATGGCAATATTTGTCATGTTATCATATCTCCCGTTCTTCATGTCGGCAGGCAGCACGCTGTTCTCTGCCGGCACGTTTTCTTTGTTTTATAATACTGTAAATTTGGAAAAGAAACAATCCGGATTTTGTCGTGATGAATAAAATATTTGCATTTTGTTAATAAAAATCTTCTGTGTGATTCTTTAAAGATGCAAGTTATGTCATTTTAAACTACCACTTATTCCGTATCGGTAGAAGAAATCAGGTGTAAAGATTAAAATGAAAAAAATTATATGATATGTAGACAAATGAAGAGGAGGAGATGAAATGAGTTTTTTTGAAAAACTGAAGGCTGGTGTGAAAGCAAGCTTAAATAGCAGCCAGCGAGATGGCGTACAGTACCGTACTGCCAGCCTGGCGGAGATAATCTGCGGTATGGCACATAATGGTATGGCGATGTGTTTTTTCATGATTGCGATGCGTGCCAGTTATATTGGAACAGAGGGGTATGCAATCCCGGTTACAATTGCGGGCATGATACTGACCTTTACTAAAGCGTTTGACGGCGTTACAGATGCGATTGCAGCCGCTATTTTTGAACGTTTTCCTGCTACAAAGTATGGTAAGATCAGAGTGCTTATGTTTATTGGCTGGATCATAGAATCCCTGGCTGTTTTGATTCTTTACAATTGGGCGGCGGGAAAATTCACCGGACTGTTGGGTATGATTGTATTTACGACAGCACATGTTACATATACACTGGGATATACCCTGGCGGTTATTAGCGCCGGCACATCGGCGACGGTACTCACAAATGACCCCGTTCAGCGTCCGATGATGGCGTTTGTGGATATGGCGTTTTCTTATGGAACACCGATTATTTTGAATTTTATCTTGAGCTTTTTCATTCTGCCGAAGTACGACAACCAGTGGAATGTGCCGATGCTTCGCGAGACCAGTTATTTGTTTGTGGGAATTTCATTTGTTTTGATGCTGCTTGTATTCTTTGGTATCCGTAAAGTTGATACAAAGGAGATGTTTGAAGTGCTGGGAGATGACAAAGAGGAAAAGGTGAAATTCAGGGATATGTGGAACGTGCTGAAAAATAACCGTGCTGTGCAATTGTATATTGTGACACTGGCATCGGATAAGTTTGCACAGTCCGTTGCCTCTGAGGCAGTTGTAACTACAATGCTTGCCGGTATTCTGATTGGCAGTTATAAGGTGACGTCGATTATCAGTGGGGCGACGAGCGCAATTGGTTTGATTTGTGCATTTTCCGGCGGGATTTTTATTGCGAAGGTTGGTGTGAAAAAAGCTACGAGTCTCTGGTCGTGGATTAGCATTGTTTTCTCTGTTGTCGTGGTTGTATTCCTTATCATTCTCGGTCCATACGGAATGAGACAAATCGGGGTATTTGGCAGTGTCCCTATGATAATTTATCTGGTGTTGATGATTGCACTTACTGTGACAAAAATGATTCTCTCTACTGCTGCGAGTGCGATGCGGGGAGATGTAATAGACTATGAGTTGGAGCGTTCCGGAAGATATATGCCGGCGGTTGTT
>CALZPS010000124.1 GCA_945827765.1 uncultured Lachnospiraceae bacterium
TGATTATTCTTGTTTCTTCTTCGTCGAATCCGCCACATTCCGCTGCTTCAATACTGTTTCCCACATAAATACGGTAATATCCTTTTGATAAAATATACGCCGCTTTTTCTTCCGAATATGAAGTCAATACTTTCACCGGAACATGAACCGAAATCTTCTGTTCCTCTCCCGGAAGCAGTTCCTTTGTTTTTTCAAAGAATACCAGTTCTTTTTCCGGCTGCTCCAATTCTGATTCCGGTTTGCCTACATAAACCTGAACAACTTCTTTTCCGGCTTTTTCCCCGACATTCTTCACATATACATCCAGTTCCAGTACTTCCCCGTCAAATCGAATATTCTCCTGCCTGATACAAAACTCCGTATAACTTAATCCGTAGCCAAACGGATACGCCGCTTTTTTCCTGAATGTTGTAAAATAACGATATCCCACATAAATGTCTTCCTCGTAACAAGTATCCACATATATATTTTCATCTGCTGTCAGACGTATTTTATCCACACAGTCATAGAAATTTTTCGACGACGGAATATCAAAATAATCCTTTGCCCATGTATCCGGCAGCTTCCCTGACGGATTTACAGCCCCGCTCAGGATATCCACAAGTGCCGGTCCTGCAAGCATTCCACCAAATCCCGAATATATAAGTCCTGCAACTGCATACTTTTCTGCAAATGTCACATCAATCGGATATCCGACATTTAAAATCACAATTGTCTTTGCAAATGTATCCGTTATTTTTGCAATAAGTGCTTCTTCATCCTCGCTCAGATAGTATTCCCCTTTCGCCGTGGAAGCATCCTGGTTTTCTCCTGCTGCACGTGTCAGGAACACGATTGCCGTATCGGACAATTTCTTTGCACGCATCAACATCTCGTCCCCCGGTATCTCATCCCTGTCGCAGCCGTAAAATTCAACCAGTTCTTCATTCAGTGAATAAGCTTCTCCTTCCCTGACAGCCTCCACAAAATTAACACTGTAGCGAGGATTGATTTTGCCTGCCCCCACTGCTCCGATACGAAATTCGTGAATACCTCTGCCAAACAGATTCAATACCGTTCCCTTCTTCAGCGGAAGAACTTCCGCCGCATTTTTCAAAAGAACGATTCCCTCCCTGGCGGCTTCCAGTGCAATCTGTTCATGTGTTGCATCTTCCGGCTTCGGTTTCACTTTTTCCACACCTCTGACCGTAAAATCCTGCGGATTCATCTCATTCCCATCCATATCCACAAAACCTTCCACGTGAAGTTGATATTCCCGACCGTACTCTGTCACAAGTCCCCGAAGCGGAATTCCAAGCACCCACATATTCCCCATAACTTCCATATACTGGTTGATACAGCCGGATACCACCCTGCTATCTAATGTGACGGTTCCCTGAATATCCGGATTCATCGGCTTTGCCCACATCATAAGCAGACAGCCGGATAAGCGACGATCCAGCATAAAATACAATCCATCAATATCATGGAAATCATACTCCAGCGGTCCCATTTCAAAAAGCAATGGTTTATCTTCTTTTCCTGTCGGAAGCTGTTCCCAAAAATCTTCCATTCCCATGTTGAGTCCTCCTTTTAAATACTTTCATTGAGTTATCTATAAAATATCAAATCATATGATTTTTGTATTACAATATTGATTACAATATTTCAATTTTGTCCTTGTTTTTATAAATAGAACGCCTTATAATTAGTATTACATCCATTTCAAAGAGAGTTTAAAAGTACGGTTTTACCTGGAAAGGAGTCTTCCATGATTACTGATTTAAAGGCATTTTGTGAATTATTTTATGCATCAACCTCCATACCGATTGGCTATTACCACGCTTCACCCGACGATGACTGTTCCTTTCCTTCGATTTTGGAAGACCCGTCTGTTTTTAAAGGCATCCTGTCCGGTTTCCGACATTTCACAAAAAACCCGGACTATTTTATCGCGCAGTCCTTCGGCTATTATGGTTATATAAAGCCGGAGCATGCTGATTGCGTAATCATCATTGGCCCTGTATTCAGCACACCTATTTCAGATCTTACACTTCGCACTTTCATGCAGGAATGGGCAATCAGTCAGGAACACAAACCGGATATACTCCAATTTCTGGTCAATATTCCTCAGATTTCCTTTAACCAGTTTCTCCAGACACTTGCCTGGCTTCACCTGTGTTTCAACGATGAATATATTTCTGTTGGACAGCATTTTAACCTGGAAAACACAAGCATCATCAGCGAGTTTTCCAATGTACATTCCAATCAGGTGATGAATGCAAAGGAAGAACAGCATTTTCATAATACCTACCATTTTGAACAGAAACTTTTGCAGTATATTCAAAATGGAGACGTCGAAAAAATGAAAACATTGTTAAACACCCCCTCCAAATTATCAGGTGGTCTTATGGCTGACAACTCCCTCCGGCAGGAAAAGAATGTTTTCATTACAACTGTCGCAATTGTTACAAGAAGTGCCATTGCCGGAGGAATGGATATGGAACAGGCTTACCAGCTTGCCGATGTATATATCCGTGAATGTGAAAAGCTGCAGAATATTTCCCACATTGAAACCTTGTCTTATTCTATGCTGATTGATTTTACGGAACGGGTTTCGCAAAATAAAATTCCTCAGGGAATGTCTCTGGAAATATTTGAATGTATTCAGTTTATTACTCACCACATCAACGAATCCGTTCGGGTTGGCGATGTAGCTGAGCATATCGGAAGAAGCCGCTCTTATTTGACAAACAAGTTCAAAAAAGAGCTCGGCTTCGATGTCTGCAGCTTCATTATGCGGTGTAAGCTGGAAGAGGCAAAAAGTCTCCTGACGTATTCGGATAAGACATTAAGCGAAATCAGTAACTATCTTTGTTTTTCCAGTCAGGCTTACTTTCAGACTGTATTTAAGAAAAAATATGGTCTGACTCCGACACAGTATCGGAATCAGACCCATAAAATCTACTAATATACCAGACTGGGCATCTTTCTATTTGATGTTCAGAACGAGTTTTTCTTCTGCAAAATTTACTGTTGAAATGGTTACGACTGCCTCCCCCGGACATTTTGCAGCCCGGATTACTGCCATTACACTGCCGTCATAGGTATTCCATGTATGAGACTGGTAACTTCCTTCGCAGCTCGGATCTGCACTTCCGAATCCCTGCAATGCAGCACATCCCTCTACTTTCATTGTAACTGCTGCGCTTTCCCGACGATTGAAATTTCCTGCTGCGTCTTCCAGTCTGATTTTTATGAAAGTAAGACTTTCTCCGTCAGCAGGAAGTTCATTCCGGTCAGCTTCAACCTTAAGCTTCACCGCTTTCCCTGCTGTCTGTAAGACAGTCCGACCTGCCTCCGCCCCGTTCAGATAACTGACTGCCTCCAGCTTTCCCGGATGATAAGGTACTTCATACGTCACAACATATACTCCGCCAATCGACTTTCGTCCTAGACTTTCCCCATTCAAGAACAGTTCTACTTCATCTGCATTGGCATAAACATCCACACTTGCTGTTTCCCCTTCATATCCCGGCCATGTCCAGCTTGCAAGATTATCCTTCCACATCCATGGTGTCTTTCCGACTTCAATTCCTGCCTTATCCATCCGAAGTACACCGATAGACGGTGCATGACCAATTCCGAACACTGCCTGCCGCAGATAACTGATTGGTTTACGATCACCAAGAATATCAATGTCACCGATACCTGCCAGTCTGTCCGGCCAATGCGCTGAAAAATTCACTCCTCCATTATAATGGAATATACCGCATCCGGCTTCTCCCAGATAATCATATCCGGTCCATGTAAAGTCTCCTAACACATGTGGATTGCGCTTTACGATATCCCACAAATGAACAATGTCCGCCGGAAAAGTCTCTGTGCCAAGCACAACCCGATTCGGATGACGTATGTGATCTTCTTCATGTAATGCCGTCAGATAATTATATCCGGCAATGTCATTTGCCGCAGCAAATTCTCCTATCATTTCTTCCAGAATCGGACTGGTGGCAATCGCATCTGCCAGCGGTCCCACCATAACCTCAGCCATCCCATTGATTTCATCTGCGCCTCCACGCTTCTGCTCATCCGGCTGCTGCATCGCTTCAAGCTGCTCCGGAGTCATCCCTGTAGCCTGGCACATAATTTCACCCATTCGGTCATTTCCTGCCATCAGACCATTGATTCCGTTCGTCGTATAGCGTGTGGCATCCAGCCGTTTCATTTCTGCATGAATCCTCCGATTCCATTCTGCCCCTTTTGAAGTGCCCGCCTCCGGAATCTCATTTCCGGTCGAATACAAAATCACGCATGGATGATTATAGTCTTTTTCCACCATGTCCCATGCATCCTGCTTCCAATGTGTCGGGAAATAATTTGCATAGTCATGAGGATTCTTTGTCCGAGTCCACATATCACTCAGTTCATCCATCACCAGCATCCCCAGTTTATCACAGGCATCCAGCATTGCCTTACTCATCGGATGATGTGCACTTCGAAGAGCGTTAAATCCGGCTTCCTTCATCTGGCGGCAGCGCCGATACTCAGCATCCGGAAATGTTGCCGCTCCGATAATCCCATTATCATGGTGAATACAGGTTCCCCTCAGTTTCGTTGGTTTACCGTTCACTAACAGCCCATGTTTTGCATTCAGCCGAAGTGTACGGATTCCTGTTGAAATATTTACACTGTCTATTGGATTCTCATCCTCAGAAATTGTAATCCGGCAGGAGTATAGATTTGGTGTTTCATCACTCCACAATGCAGGATGTTCTACAAGCAAACGCTGACAGCACATCTGCGTGCTTTCTCCAAAAACAGTTACCGGTATGTGTTCTGCGGCTGCTTCCGCCCCATTCGGTCCGGTCAATGTAATTTCCACCTGTACCGTTTCGGAAACCATTCCCCGATTACAGATTGGAACCTCTACTTCCACGACTGCCGCCTCACAGTCAGCTTCTCTTGTTGTAACACGCACCCCCTGAGCAGGAATATGCACAGTCTTTCCCACCCATGCATACACAGGACGGTATACCCCCGCGCCACTATACCAGCGGCTGGACTGCTCTATACTGCATACTTCTACTTTCAGTTCATTTTCCTGTCCATACTTCAGATAACCGCTGACGTCTGCAAAAATGCCTGTATATGGATTCACATGCTCTGTTACAAGATCCCCGTTCATATAAATACGGCAGGTATCTGCAACACCTTCAAATTCCAAAACAACTGTACATCCCTTCCACGCTTCCGGAATCTCCCACTTTTTCATGTAAGTATATTCACCGCCCGGATAAAATCCTGTCTGATGTGCATTCGCAGTTGCCGGAGTTCTTTCCTGATAAATCATGGCATCATGGGGCAAATCAATATTTTA
>CALZPS010000125.1 GCA_945827765.1 uncultured Lachnospiraceae bacterium
AAATCTCGCCCATTTTTCTTATTCCCGAATCAATTTCAGAAACCTTTCTTCCAATTCCAGTAACGTATATACTTCACGGTATGTTTTGATTTCTTCTGTCTCCATATGGCAATAAGTCACCTGAACGCCGATTTGCTCCAATTCCTGCTGCCGCGCATAGATATATGCATAACATTTCGCCTGTGCAAAATGAACAGCGGAAGGCGAAGAAAGGTGTGTCAGATCCTTCAATACCCCTTTTATTTCATCAATCACCACCAGGGAATCTTCTTCCATAATGCCGTCCGCACGTCCCTCCACTTGAAGCGAAAACCCCTCGCAGGGACACTGGATTTTCAGAGAAACCTCCGCACGATAATCAGAACCCATCCGCTTTTGGATTTTGCGGTGGATTCTGCTCCCCTGCAGCATCGCATCTTTTTCCATGCTGCCCGTTATTCGGTTGTCGATATCTCCGCTCCGCAGAATAAATTCCACAAGATTGCGGACAGAGATTCTGATTACCTGTGATTCCATACATCGTTTCCCCTGTCAGATATGCAGCGTAAAATGAATATAATTTGTTCCGTCAATCTCTTCCTGTCCTACCGTCAGTTCCCCGCCAAAATGCTGCGTCAGTTTTTTTACCTTTGCCAAACCAATCCCATGCTTTCCGATCTCCGATTGTTTCGTCGTATAACCTCTGTCAAAAAAATGTCCGATTTCTTCCAGAGAAAGTTTCGGATATTCATTAAACACATCAAAAATCAGACAGTCATCTTTGGAATCCAGAAAAACACGCACTTTTCCGCCTTCCTTTGCCGTTGCTTCATATGCATTATCTACCAGTACCCCAACCATCTCAATCAGACTGTGCTCAGAAACCCTCGAAATCACTTTCCAGTTGCGCACTTCTACATCTGTCTCCACATTTTCCGGCGAACTGATAATTTTACTGTACAAAAAACCAGCCAGCACTTTATCACTGATTCTCAGGAGGGACAGATATCGGTTTGTACTGTCTGCGCGCACCTCCTGAATATATTCGGACTGACGCAGGACCAGCTCATCATAAGTATCTATCGTCAAATGCATATTGAGAATGGCATTGAGATGATTATCATAATCATGCTGTTTTGCACGTATCTCCTTTACCAATATTTCCTTTGCAAACTCTATTCCCGAACAATCCGTACTGTTCTCCGGATTCAGATTAACATCCAGAAGAAACAAATCAAAAGAAACGGTGTCAAGCAGCAGTCTGGCCGAAACCAGATCTGCCGCCGCATACACCGTTATCTCCTGCGATATTTCCTGAAGTATCTTTCTCAATGCTTCTCTGCTGTACGTCTCATCTTCCAGCACCAGTATCCTAAGCATAACGTACTCCTGTAAAATGTATTATTTGATGATTACTCTTCTTTTTCTCCGACTCCTGCCACTTCGGCAATCGTCTTTGTCAGACCTGCTATCGCCTGCAGCTCGGATGGAATGATAATCTTGGTTGCTTTTCCGTCTGCAGCCTTAGCAAATGCCTCCAGACTCTTAATTGTCAGCACTGCGTTATCTGCTCCTGCAGCCTTGATATATTCAATACCTTCTGCCGTTGCCTTCTGAACAGTACGAATAGCCTCAGCCTGGCCTTCGGCTTCTTTGATTCGTCTTTGTTTCTCGGCATCCGCCTTGAGGATTGCAGCCTGCTTTGCTGCCTCAGCCTCCAGAATGACAGATTCCTTCTCACCTTCGGCAACCAAAATAGTGGACTTTTTCTCGCCTTCGGCACGCAGAATCGCTTCTCTTCGTTCACGTTCTGCTTTCATCTGTTTTTCCATGGCATCCTGAATTGCTTTCGGAGGCATGATGTTCTTCAACTCTACACGGTTGACCTTGATTCCCCACTCATCCGTGGCAATGTCCAGAATCGTGCGCATCTTTGTATTGATCGTCTCTCTGGAAGTCAGTGTCTCATCCAACTCCAGGTCACCGATAATGTTACGCAGTGTCGTCGCAGTCAGATTCTCAATTGCTGCGATCGGGCTTTCCACTCCGTACGCATATTTCTTTGGGTCGGTAATCTGGAAGAATACAACCGTATCAATCTGCATGGTAACGTTATCCTTCGTGATAACTGCCGGTGGGTCAAAATCTACCACCTGTGCCTTCAAAGAAACTTATTTTGCCACCCGATCCAGGATCGGAACCTTCAAATGCAGTACTACACTCCAGGTCTCCTTATATCCACCCAGTCTTTCCAAAATGCATGCATGTGCCTGCGGAACAATGCGCACGTTCGTAATCAACACGATCAGCAAAATAACAACTAAAGCAATAATTATTAATCCCATTATCTATTCCTCCTCATATTTTTCAACAATAAGTTTTACGCCTGAAATATTGATGACCTTTGCGAGTTCTCCCGGCTCCAGTATCTCTCCATCCTTCACTGACCTTGTAGTCCATTCCAGGCCATTCACGACAGCTGTTCCTGTTCCCTGAATATTATCTACCGTCTCCGTGATTCTAACCACTTTTCCAATCACTCCCTCATAATTTGTCTTTTCATGATGAGAGTTTATGTATTTTACCGCAAAAGGTCGGGTAAAAAACAACAGTAGAAATGTCACCAAGAGAAAAGCGCCTGTCTGCCACCAGATATTAAATCCGGCCAGATACAACAGCAATGCTACCAATGCACCGCCCGCCGGCCAGATGGTGGTAAGTCCTACAGTTGTAATCTCGATTACAAGAAAAACAATCAGCAGTCCCAGCCATAAGATGACTTCTTTTTCCATTCTTCTCCCTTCTTTCTTTTCTATTCATCCAGTCTCTGTCAGGATGTTGATATTATCTTATTCCCTTTTTCTACATTATACAACACTTTTTGCGTGAATGCAGTGTTTTTTTGTCTGAATAGAAATCCAGGCTGAAACTATTCATCATGCAAGTCACAGACCGTCTGGAATTCAATCATATCTTCTCGGAAACGCAGCGGCAAATGCGTTCTCTGGCAAACCGGATTCATCCGCTCTTCAATCGCAATCGTCTCAAAAAATACTTTCCACAGTTGCCCGAACTCTCTCTCCTGTTCGGTAATCCGGGCTGTCATTTCTTCATTGACAGTTTCTCCTGTCATCAAAATCCAATGGGTATGTGCCTTGTGTAATAGATATTCTTTATGTGTCTTATCGTATATCATCCAGTTTTCCAACGGAAAGCGGTCACTAAAGTGATCTCCGATGCAGGTAAGGACACGGTTTTTCGGTGTTATTTCAGAAAACATCACCCCGTTCTCCAGCTCGCGGAAACGAATAAATTCTACGAATAAATGTGCTTCATTTGCTACACTGCGTTTCAATTCAAACACTTTCTCCACCGCAGGTTCTGTCAAATGATCCATGATTTTCCTGCTGTCATTTAACTTTCTCGCTGCTAAAAGGACCTGAAATGCCGCATCTGCCCGTCCGGCATCTTCCGACAATAATGCATGATAAATATCCCAATACGCTCTTTCACCCAGATGCTTCCTGATTAGCCGGTCAATCGCCGCACTCTTCTTCTCACTCTCCGTCACTTCAATATATTCACAGAAAAGTTCATGCTCCACAGTATCTTTGAAAGCAATTCCCGCCTCCTCGTGACGGCTTAGTTTCCATGCATCATAAAGTGCAGAATATATCCCGTTCATCGACTGCTCGCATAAATATATTTTTTTCATCCTGTCTTCTCCCGCATACGCTCATTTCGTGTTTTGCCGAATCACCAATACAACGACCGACTGCCACAACTCCGATCATTTATCGCCCGGACAGCATGGCGTTCATAGACTGTGGCGTAAAATTCTGGTCATCAAATAAAGACAACTGCCGGTAATTCAAACCGGTCACCGAATCCGGCAGACGTTCTCTGGTATTGAGCAGATTCCGGGTGATATAATCCTCATCAATCTTGACAGTAGGATACATCATTCTTCCGTTACAGGTCAAAAAATATACTGCCCGTTTGAGTACCACCCCCATCTTCTTCAAATCTTCAAATCCAATATTCCCCATCCGTCTCGCCTTCACAATCCGCAGTGCCGACTTCACCCCCACTCCCGGCACACGCAGCAGTGTCTCATAAGCTGCCCGGTTTACCTCCACCGGAAACTGTTCCAGATGTTTCAATGCCCAGTCACACTTTGGATCCAAAAGCACATTAAAATTTGGATTCTTCTCATCCAACAACTCATGTGCCTCAAAATGATAAAACCTAAGCAGCCAGTCTGCCTGATATAACCGGTGTTCCCGCAAAAGCGGAGGTCCCTGCGGCACTCCTCCCTGAGATTTGGCCGGAAGATGTATCTCTTCATTCACGCTCACATATGCCGAATAAAAAACACGTTTTAATGCAAACTTTTTATATAAAGATTCTGCCACATTTAATATCTGGTAATCATTCTCCGGTGTGGCACCTATAATCATCTGCGTACTCTGTCCTGCCGGAACAAAACGTGGCGCATTACGATATAAGGTAATCTCCTGCTTGTTCTCGCAGATCTTATTCTGCACGATTCGCATGGGAGTCAGAATATTCTTCCGCGTCTTGTGCGGAGCAAGCAGACGCAGACTTTCTGCTGTCGGCAGCTCCAGATTCACGCTCATTCTGTCCGCCAAAAAACCAATCCGGCGAATCAGTTCTTCATCCGTTCCGGGTATCGCCTTGACATGGATATAACCCTGGAAATTACATTCTTTACGCAGCTTATACAATGCAGCATATATTAATTCCATTGTATAATTTGGACTTTTCAGTATCCCGGAGCTCAAGAAAAGACCTTCGATATAGTTGCGCCGGTAAAACTCCATCGTCAGTGTACAGACTTCATCCGGCGTAAATGATGCTCTCGCCACATCATTGGAGGAACGATTGATACAATATTTGCAGTCAAAAATGCACTCATTCGTAAATAAAATCTTCAAAAGTGAAATGCATCTGCCGTCTGCTGAGAAACTGTGACAGATTCCTGCTGCATGACAATTCCCCATACCGGTTCCGTCCCCTTTACGTTCCACGCCACTGGAAGTACAGGAAACATCATACTTCGCTGCATCCGACAAAATCTTCAGTTTTTCAAACAACGACATATCCGGGCCGATTCTGTCAGTCATCATCTCGGATTTCCTCCCTCTGTAAGTTTTCAGAACATTTGTTCTTTTTTATTCTACTACATTCTTTCTCTATACGCAAGCATTTTTCGAACAAATATTCGACGTCCTAGTTTTGTATATTTTTACGCATCCGGCAAGAAAACAATTGACTTTTATTGTTAAATATGCTAATCTAACGAAGTATCAACTTATAAT
>CALZPS010000126.1 GCA_945827765.1 uncultured Lachnospiraceae bacterium
CCTAGGGACAAATGGAGAATAAAAAATCGCGCCTGCGAGATTCTCCGTCTGCGGCGGGTCGCTTTTGCGACATAATTCCGATTCCGCCGCAGTGCGATCCCCCGGATGGTTTTGTTGTACAGGAAACGAAGTTTCCTGTACAACAAAAAATAACCCGGTCGATTCTTTTCCCTCTCGACCGGGTTACTAATGAATTTCCAGTAATTTCATTGTCTACACCTTCTACTTTCTTAGATTATGAGTGTTAAATTAAGTTTTTGTCGGACCGTACCTCCTGTTTAGATTCGCTCTGTTTAGATGTTCAAGGTCATCTGCTATGGGTCTCTGCCTTTCATATCAACCATCTCCCTCAAGTAACTTATCTATAATGAACTCTTTCAGAGATTGTAAAAGAATGAAAACATTATGCCATTGGACTATACCTCTTTCTCTAAATTCATTTTGCCGAACTACTTATGCCATTGGACCGTCCTCCATTTTCTGAACCGAACCGCTTAACCCTTCTTCAATTTCTTCCGGAAAAAACTTCCTCTGTTTGTGTTAGTGTTTCGTTTCTTTTGATAGTTCAACTATACACCACAAACCATTATTTGTCAACTATTTATTTGATTTTTATTTATATTCAGAATATTCTGATATTTTATGGTGAAGCACAGACTCTCTGCCACTGGTGGTTCTTTCAGCATGAAGACCAGACTCTTTCAGAGACGTTGCCTGACAAATACGCCTGACCCATGGAACGGCGCCCCCATACAGATAGTCTGCTGTATTTTCATATTCGCCTCAATCTGGTCAAGCGGCATATGTCCGGGGCCTTCCACCATAACCTGTACGTCTTTTGCCCACGCACGTTTTGTCAGTTCGCCGAGGCGGACAAGCTCTTCTATCTGACACACATCACTGGCATCAGCAAGACATCCGGGGCGGCAGGCATCTCCGAGCGAAATCGTCACATCGTATTCTCGGCAGATATCCAGAATTTCATCAAAATATTCGTAAAATGGATTTTCCTCTCCGGTCATACTCATCCATGCAAACACCAGCGAACCACATCAATGAAATCTTTGGCGGTGAGTGTGGCCAAATCCCTCTGATAATGAATCACACTGTCGTATACCGGAACGGTTCCTATCATCGCCGGGCACTCGCTTGTCAGTTTCTTTCTGAACGGCTGGGTGTTTCCGTGTGAAGAGAGATCCATGATAGCCTCTGCTCCCATATCGACCGCAGCCATGACTTTCTTCATTTTATCATGGCTGCACCATCTTTTCCGTCAGAACTTTCAGTTGAGCCGTTGCCGTACGGATATCCTCTGCAGCAAAAATCGCACTGATTACCGCAATTCCACAGATTCCGCTGCCTTTTGTTGTCCCACTGCCCAGCGCCAATGTTTTAATTTCCGATATGCAGGACATTCGCCACATCATTTACCGTGACATAATTCGTGATATTATGCACGAGCGGGGTTGATTTTCTTACATTTTCAAGACATTTTCCAAACATTTTTCTTTCCTCTTTTCTTCGATTTTTTGCTTGACAGGGGTCTTCATTGTAAGCCGTATATCTTCTCATTCCAAAAGTACACCGGACAATTTTGTCGTATGTATGGGCACAAAGAATCTCGCTTGCGAGATTCCCCGCCTGCGGCGGGTCGCTTTAGCGACACAGTTCCTTTCCGCCGCAGTACGATTCCCCCGGAGGGTTTTCGTCATAAGTGCCGAAACAAATTCTTATCGAAAAGCTGAAATGTTTTTATTATCTTAACGCTGAAATATTTTTTATTATCTTAATGCTTGACAAAGATTTTGGCAATGTTATAATACCTGATAGAAAGCGTTGAAGAGAAGAGTAAGCAGTAAAATGGCTGCAGAGAGGGATGAAATGGTGTGAAATCCCGCCGGATTACTGTCTGAAGACCACCTCTGAGCGGCCCTAATACGGCACGGTGATTCCGTTATCATCAAATGAAGCGGGTACATATTTGTACCAAAAAGGGTGGAACCGCGAGTCATATGCTCGTCCCTTTCGACAGAAAAGTCGGAAGAGACGGGCTTTTCTGTTGCTCATAAATATAACAAAAGGAGAACGATTATGATTATTACACTGAAAGACGGATCCCAGAAAGAATATTCCCAGTCCATGTCTGTCTACGCTATTGCAAAGGACATCAGTGAAGGACTTGCAAGAGCTGCCTGCGCCGGAGAAGTGGACGGCAAGGTTGTGGATCTTCGCACGATTATTGAAAATGACTGTACACTGAATATTCTTACATTCAATGACGAGGCAGGAAAAGCTGCTTACCGGCATACAACTTCCCATGTTCTGGCGGAGGCTGTAAAGAGACTGTATCCGGATGCCAAACTGGCAATCGGACCTTCTATTGACAGCGGATTTTACTATGATTTTGACTGTGAAAGTTTCAGCAGAGAATCCCTTGACAAAATCGAGGCTGAAATGAAAAAAATCATCAAAGAGGGGCATGAAATTACTAGATTCACACTGCCCCGCGAGGAAGCCATCCAGTTTATGAAAGAGAGGAATGAGCCATACAAAGTGGAGCTGATTGAAGAGCTCCCGGAAGGCTCAGAGATTTCTTTCTACGATCAGGGCGGTTTCGTCGACCTGTGTGCAGGACCACACCTGATGTCCACCAAAGGCATCAAAGCATTCAAGCTGACTTCCTCCTCCATGGCTTACTGGAGAGGCGATTCCGACAAAGCCCGGCTCCAGAGAATCTACGGCACAGCCTACAACAAGAAAGAGGAGCTCAATGCTCATCTGGAACGGATGGAGGACGCAAAACGCCGCGACCACAACAGACTTGGCCGTGAGATGGAGCTGTTTACCACCGTTGATGTTGTGGGACAGGGACTTCCGCTGTTCACCCCGAAGGGGACAAAAATGATCATGAAACTGCAGCGCTGGATCGAAGATCTGGAGGATAACGAGTGGGGCTATGTCCGCACCAGAACCCCTTTGATGGCCAAAAGCGATCTGTACAAGATTTCCGGTCACTGGGATCATTACAAAGATGGCATGTTCGTCCTTGGCGACGAAGAGAAGGATAAAGAAGTATTTGCTCTGCGCCCGATGACCTGCCCGTTCCAGTATTATGTGTATAAAAACACACAGAAATCCTACCGGGATCTGCCCTATCGTATGGGCGAGACTTCAACACTGTTCCGCGCGGAGGATTCCGGAGAAATGCATGGTCTGACACGTGTCCGCCAGTTTACGATTTCCGAGGGCCATCTGGTTATCCGTCCGGATCAGGCTGAGGAAGAACTGAAAAGCTGTCTGGATCTGGCATATTATGTGCTGGATACCCTTGGTCTGGCAGACGATGTAACCTTCCGTCTCTCCAAATGGGATCCGAACAACAAGGAAAAATACCTGGGCGATGAAAACTACTGGGAATCCACACAGAATGCATTACGCGAAGTACTGAAAGAAAAGAATCTTCCATTTACGGAAGCAGAAGGTGAAGCTGCTTTCTATGGTCCGAAGATCGATATTCAGGCAAAAAATGTATATGGCAAGGAAGACACTATGATCACCATTCAGCTTGACTGTGCGATTGCTGAAAATTTTGACATGAGCTACATTGACCAGAACGGCAATAAGGTTCGCCCATACATCATCCACAGAACATCTCTGGGATGCTACGAGAGAACTCTGGCCTGGCTGATTGAAAAATATGCCGGCAAATTCCCTACATGGCTGTGTCCGGAACAAGTGCGTGTCCTTCCCATCTCCGAAAAGTATACAGCATATGCTGACGAGGTATTGAAGGCACTGAAAGCAAACGGAATTGATGCGACTGTGGACTATCGTTCTGAAAAGATCGGATTCAAAATCCGCGAAGCCCGCATGGACAAACTGCCTTATATGCTGGTGATCGGACAGCAGGAGGCGGCTGACCATACCGTATCCGTAAGAAGCAGATTTGCGGGAGATGAAGGTGTGAAATCTCTGGAACAGTTCATCGATGATATCTGCAAAGAAATCCGGACAAAAGAAATCCGCGAAGAAATAGCTGCGGATCAGAAATAATTCAAAATTTCAATCGTTCATTAAGAGTGTCACTCCTTTATGTGGCACTCTTTTTTCTGTATACCAGAACTGCGCACTATTTTCTAGTGCGCAGTTCCTATTATTTATGCGTGTTTTAAAATCTAACGATTTATTCCCACTCAATTGTCCCACACGGCTTTGGTGTCAAATCATACAGCACACGGTTGACTCCCGGCACCTCGTGGGTAATGCGGTCGGTAATGTGCTCCAGCAATTCAAACGGCACATTCTCTACTGTCGCCGTCATTGCGTCCACCGTATTAACGGCACGCAGGATGACCGGATACGCGAACGTACGTGAACCATTGCTCACGCCGACGGAGCAAAAGTCAGGCACGGCCGTAAAATACTGCCAAACCTTGCCTTCCAGTCCGTTTTTGGCGAATTCCTCACGCAGGATCGCATCCGACTCTCGCACGATTTCCAGACGTTCGCGGGTGATTGCGCCCAGACAGCGCACGCCAAGTCCCGGTCCCGGAAACGGCTGACGATAAACCATGCCATCCGGCAGCCCCAGCGCCTTACCTACGACACGCACTTCATCCTTATACAAAAACTTCAGCGGCTCTACCAACTCAAACTGCAGATCCTCCGGCAAACCACCGACATTGTGATGCGCCTTTACGCCATCACTTTCGATGATATCCGGATAAATGGTTCCCTGCGCCAGAAATTCAATGCCTTCCTGCTTGCGGGCCTCTTCCTCAAATACGCGGATAAACTCTGCCCCGATAATCTTACGTTTCTTCTCCGGTTCGGCCACGCCTGCCAGCTTGTCCAGGAACCGATCCACAGCATCCACATAAATCAGGTTGGCATCCATCTGATTGCGGAATACATCTACCACCTGCTCCGGCTCACCTTTGCGCAGCAGCCCATGATTGACATGAACACAGACCAACTGTCTGCCAATCGCTTTAATCAATAATGCTGCAACGACAGAAGAATCCACGCCGCCGGAAAGTGCCAGCAGCACCTTCTTCCCGCCAACCTGTGCATGAATCGCCTCTACCTGTTCCTCGATAAACGCCTCTGCCAGTTCTGTCGTTGTAATACGTTCCATTCTGTCCGGTCTTTTGTTATTTTCCATGATTTTCCTCCGATAAACTTTATTTTTTTTTGTAATCTTGATTTTCATCATCTTCCCACAGGCAGCCGCCCTTGTTCTCCCGCTTGGTACGGTACATCACCTGATCCGCTCGTTCGATGAATTGGGCAGACAAGTTTTCCTCCC
>CALZPS010000127.1 GCA_945827765.1 uncultured Lachnospiraceae bacterium
GATAACCTGCTGATTACAAATCAGCTGCTCTGCCAATTGAGCCACATCGGCATATTTAGTTTTTGTTGCAGAGCATCTGATTTGTAATCACCGCTCTGCCTGCTCGAAAACCCTCGGTTTTCTCGCTATCAGCCCAGGAAAAGCAAATGTCTGCTACGCAGCCGCTTTCTTTTCCTTTGCGGCTGATAAATTGAGCCACATCGGCATATTTCATTTCTCTATGCCATATGAACTTACAATGACTCCGACGGGAATCGAACCCGTGTTACCGCCGTGAAAGGGCGATGTCTTAACCGCTTGACCACGGAGCCAAAGTTATCTAAAACATATTTTGTCTTAACGACGTTTTAAATCATACCATACCCATTGTCATTTTGCAAGCACTTTTTTATCGAATATTTCGCACACCGACAAAAGAATTTGAAATTACTTCTGTAAAAAACTCAAAAATACTTCTATCTCTTTTTGCTCAAATATGTTATAGTAAATACGTTGTTTTGACACAAACTATGAATTTTTGTAAAGGCAGGTATTTTTATGTGGGCTTATAATGAAACATTTTATCAAATATATCCGATTGGGTTCTGCGGCGCGCCCGTGCACAATGACGGCGTATGTGTGCCACGTATTCGTAAGATTGGGGAATGGAGCAGCTATCTGGAAGAACTTGGTATCGGTTCTATTATTTTGAATCCGATTTTTGAATCGGACAATCATGGCTATGACACCAGAGATTTCAAGACAATTGACTGTCGTCTGGGCACGAATGAAGATTTCAAGGCAGTCTGCAAGGAACTGCACGCGCACCATGTAAAAATCATGCTGGACGGCGTGTTCAATCATGTCGGGCGTGGTTTCTGGGCTTTTCGCGATGTGCAGGAGAAGAAATGGGACTCCCCGTACAAAGACTGGTTCAAAATCAGTTTTGACGGCAATAGCTGCTATAACGATGGATTCTGGTATGAGGGCTGGGAAGGTCACTACGAACTGGTCAAACTCAATCTGCAAAACCCGGCTGTTGTCGATTATCTGTTGGATTGTGTAAAATTCTGGATTGAGGAATTTGGTATCGACGGGCTGCGGCTGGATGTGGCATACAGCTTAGACCACAATTTTATGCGCCGCCTGCGTTCCTTCTGTGATAATTTCAAACCGGGATTTGCCTTGATCGGTGAAGTGTTGTTTGGAGATTATAATCTGATTGTCAATGACTCCATGTTGCACAGTTGTACCAATTATGAGTGCTATAAAGGAATCTTTTCCAGTTTCAACAGTATGAATCTCTTTGAGATTGCACACTCCTTAAACCGCCAATACGGACCGGAGCAGTGGTGCATTTACCGGGGCAAACATCTGATGAACTTTGTGGATAATCACGATGTAACGAGAATCGCCAGCATTTTGACCAACAAAAATCATCTGCCGCTGGCATATGGTATTCTGTTTGGAATGCCGGGAATTCCATGTATTTATTATGGCAGTGAGTGGGGCGAGGAAGGAATCAAAGCACCGGATAATGATTATGCGCTGCGCCCATGCTTTGATGTGCCGATGCCGACCGACCTGACAATGTTCATCGAACGGCTGATTTCTGTGCGCCGGGAGAGCGATGCGCTCTGCAACGGCGGATACCGAAATGTAGTCATCACAAATCACCAGCTTATTTTTGAGCGCAAAAGCGACAAAGAACGAATTCTGGTGGCAATCAATGCTGCGGATGCTCCATATACAGCATATCACGGGGAACTGCACGGCGATTATATAGAGCTGATCTCTGAAATCTCCGCCAAAGAAATCAATGCTTTGGATATTTCGGACCATACCGAAGGAATCACCGTGCAATCTTTTCACATGGATGGGCAATTAGAACTGCCGCCATATAGTGTACGATATTTTAAAATGATTTAAAGTTTTTCTGTATGCAAAACAACTTTTAAAAGGGATATCGCACTTTCCATTTCGCGCGATATCCCTTTTCTCCGCTTTCACCCTATGTTTCGTTCTTCATGTGGAATTTTTATGCTCTCACCAACACTTTTTCTATTTCTGCAATATACATCGTATGATAGTCCTTATCCGGATACCATTTTTCGTCATGCTCTTTCTCGTCAAAGCACTCCGGCAGCATATCCTGATGGTACATTTTTCTGCATACAAAAATCATGTTTGCCTCTGCAAACGCAGTCGTTCCATCCACTTCGTATGTGGTCAGCCCCGCCTCCGCCTCTTTATCACAGTCGCGTCCGGACTTCGTTCCGCAAATCTGCAAAGCCCTGCGCATTTCTTCATCATAGACGGACACCGTAAAACGCTCGTTGGCATCAATAAATTCTTTCGTATATCTCTGAGGGCGAATGTATACTGTGACCACATTCTTCCCCCACATCACGCCCATGCCGCCCCAGCTTGCCGTCATCGTATTGTGATGGTCTTTCTCTCCCGCCGTCACCAGCAGCCATTCCTTACCAATCTTAGTGAATGGGTTGAATTGTAATGTTTCGATTGCTACTTCTTTGAATGCCATCTTACTTCATTACCACCTTTCGGAAGTTTTTCTTTCCACGTTTGAATACCTTCCCCTCTCCGGCAAATGCATCCGCCGCATAGCTGGTGTAGATATCCGTCACTTTTTCTCCGTCCACAGTCACACCGCCCTGCTGTACGGCGCGTCTTGCCTCGGAACGGGTCGGCGTAAGACCACTGCTTACCAGTACGCCAAGCACATCGATTTTTCCGTCCTTAAAATCCGCCTCTGTCAGTTCCGCGGTCGGCATATCTGCCGCATTCCCCTGACTAAACAATGCGTGCGCACTCTCCTGTGCACGTTTTGCCTCTTCCTCACCATGTACCAGTGTCGTCAGCTCATATGCCAGTATCTCTTTTGCTTTGTTCAACTGACTGCCTTCCCATTTGTCCATCTCGTCAATCTGCTCCAACGGCAGGAATGTCAACATACGGATACACTTCAGCACATCATCGTCTCCCACATTTCTCCAGTACTGGTAAAAATCAAACGGTGACGTTTTGTTCGGATCAAGCCACACTGCACCGGACTGGGTCTTACCCATTTTCTTGCCTTCAGAATTCAAAAGCAAAGTGATGGTCATCGCACTGGCATCCTTTCCCAGTTTACGACGGATCAATTCCGTTCCCGCCAGCATATTGCTCCACTGGTCATCGCCGCCGAACTGCAGGTTGCAGCCGTATTTCTGGTACAATGCGTAAAAGTCGTATGCCTGCATGATCATGTAGTTGAACTCCAAAAAGCTCAGACCTTTCTCCATCCGCTGTTTGTAGCACTCCGCTGTCAGCATCCGGTTCACGCTGAAATGTGCGCCGACTTCACGCAGCACTTCAATGTAATTCAGTCCCATCAACCAATCGGCATTATTCACCATCATGGCTTTTCCATCTGAAAAATCAATAAATTTACTCATCTGTTCTTTAAAACAATCGCAATTGTGCTGAATTGTCTCTTTCGTCATCATCTGACGCATATCACTTCTGCCGGACGGATCGCCAATCATGGCTGTACCTCCGCCAATCAGGGCAATCGGCTTGTTGCCTGCCATCTGCAGACGTTTCATCAGGCACAATGCCATGAAATGTCCGACATGCAGACTGTCCGCCGTCGGATCAAATCCGATGTAAAAGGTTGCCTTCCCATTGTTAATCAAATCGGCAATCAACGCCTCGTCTGTCACCTGGGCAATCAGCCCACGAGCTTTCAGTTCTTCATAAATCGTCATTATTTTTTCCTCCTGAATAAAAGTGAAGAGCCTGTCATCCATAAAGGACGAGGGCTCTTATTCTCGTGGTACCACCTTCATTCGCAGACGATTCGCATCCCCTGCCTCTGTGAGTGTATCTTGCCAAAATCGGTTCAATCACTCAGTGCAATAACGTGCACCAACCCGTCACAGCCTACTCTGATATTGTCTGTGGAAACAAATGTCTTAGCGACACAGTTTTTTCCACTTCCCACTCTCATTTGGGTGTGCAGCTCCGGGAGGTATTCCCCACAAACAGTGTCATGCGCCTCTCACCAACCGGCAACTCTCTGTTTTCGCTGAATGCAGCTACTTGTTCCCTTCACAGCTTTTATCTGTCTGTTGCTTATACTAACGCAAATCGCATACATTTGTCAAGTCCTTCTTGTAATGGCACGTGCTTTTGCATTTCCATCAGAATATGTAAAGTCCATAATTCACATAGTTTGAGAAGCCGTTTGAGAAAAATTATTATTTTAACATTTATTTCATATTATTTTAACATCCTATTAACCGTAGAAGGCAAAAATATAGACAGAAACACAATTTTTTGTGTTCCTCTTTCATAAAATTTGTTATAATATTGTCAATGACTGCCTGCAGCAGTCACTCAAACATAAGAATGGGAGGATTTTATTATGTCAGATGTATGTGTCATCACCGGAGGCGGCAGCGGTATGGGCTTAGCTACTGCAAAATATATGCCCAAGGAAAAAATCATCGTTTTGTCCGGACGTACCGAGTCCAAGCTACAGAAAGCAATCAAAGAATTAGAAGAACTTGGCTACACAGCTTATGCGAAAGCCTGTGACACCTCGGACAGAGAAAGCGTCAGGCAGCTGGCTGCTTACGCTGCATCTCTTGGTGAAGTTAAAAATGTAATCAACTCTGCCGGTCTGTCACCTAACATGGCTGATGCCGAAAAACTGTTGCGAGTAAATGCACTTGGAACTGTTTACATCAATGAGGAATTTTCTAAAGTTATGAAATCAGGCAGCGTGATCGTGGATGTTGCATCCAACTCTGCTTATGTGCTGCCACAGTTCTTGATCAGCAAAAAGGTCTATGCCCTTGCTGACAAAGATGAAAATCTGTTCTTAACAAAAATGTTGAAAAAATGTAAAATGGCTAAAGAAGGCTATGCAAGAAACGGAATGGCTTACGCATTTTCCAAAAATTTTGTTGTTTGGTATGCAAAAAAATGCGCCTTTGAATATGGTCCAAAGGGCATCCGCGTGTGTCATTAAGTCCGGGACTGATTGACACCGATATGGGTAATCTGGAGAAGGAAGAAGGCGGTTCCCTGATTCCTCTGACTGCGGAAAACCGCATGGGCAAACCGGAAGAATTGGGATTTGCAATTGCCACCGTAGCAGATGAGCGCAACGGTTATCTCGCCGCAGTAGACATCTTGTGCGACGGCGGTTCCGTATCTGGTAAAGAATTCAAGAAAAAAGCATAAACATATGAGTTGCCCGACAAATGAGCCTGACGTCGATTTCTTCGTGCTTCGCACTCCC
>CALZPS010000128.1 GCA_945827765.1 uncultured Lachnospiraceae bacterium
AGATCTAGTACGGTCTCGTGGGCTCGGAGATGTGTATAAGAGACAGGTGCCGGCTCTTCCGGATACAAAAGGCATGATTAACAAAGATGCCATCAGCCTGATGAAGAAGAATGTAGTAGTTCTCAATTTTGCCAGAGATGTACTGGTGGACAGTGAAGCTATGGTGGATGCATTGATTTCAGGTGCTGTGAAGTGTTATGTTACAGACTTCCCGACCCCGGAAATCGCAGGTGTGAAAGGGGCTATAGTGATTCCACATCTGGGCGCTTCCACGGAGGAATCCGAGGATAACTGTGCAAAAATGGCAGTGAAAGAACTGCGTGATTTTCTGGAAAACGGCAATATCACACACTCTGTCAATTATCCGGATTGTGATATGGGAAAGAAAGAAGACGGAAACAGAATCACGATTCTGCACCGCAATATTCCGAATATGTTGGGACAGTTTACCGCACTGCTGGCAAAGGACAATATGAACATCAATGTAATGGCTAACAAGAGCAAAAAGGAATACGCTTACACCATGATTGATGTGGAGGCAGATATCCCGGCAGAAGTGGAAGAAGAACTTGCAGCAATCGAAGGAGTCCTGAAAATCCGTGTTATCCGCTAAAATACTGACAGGAGGTAGAGGACAAATGGAAGAGTATCAGGAGCATTCCCTCAGCGGCCGCGTGTTCCAACGTATCCGTGACGATATTTTGCAGGGAAAGTATCAGGAACATGATGAACTGCGGGAAATAACGTTAGGTAAAGAACTTGGCGTGAGCCGTACACCTGTCCGGGAGGCTCTGCGCCAGCTGGAACTGGAAGGCCTGGTCACGATTATTCCCAATAAAGGAGCATACGTGACCGGCATTTCGCCGAAGGATGTCAGGGACATCTATGCGATACGTTCCTCTTTGGAAGGATTGTGTGCACGTTGGGCAACCGAGCATATCACTGTTGAACAGTTAGATGAGCTGGAGGAAATCCTGATGCTGTCAGAATTTCGCATCAAACGAGAAGGCACCGACAATGCAGAGCAGGTCAGTATGCTGGATGAGAAATTCCATAGCATTCTGTATGAGGCATCCGGCAGCAGGATTCTTTGCAGGCTGCTGAGCGATTTTCACAAGTATGTACAGACTACGAGAAAGTCTTCTGTTGTGTCGGAAGAGCGGGCCCGCAAATCTATCCGGGAACACAGGCAGATTTTGCGTGCAATTCAGGAAAAAGATGCGGATTCTGCAGAACAGCTTGCCAATGAGCATATCCTGCATGTCATGCAGCATTTGAGACGACAGGAACGAGAACAATAGAAAGACGACAGGAACGTGGACAATAGAGAGACGACAGGAGGAAAAGGACCATGGAAAAAATCAAGATGACAACACCGCTCGTGGAGATGGACGGAGACGAGATGACCAGAATTCTCTGGAAGATGATCAAAGAGCACCTTCTCGAACCATTCATTGAACTGAACACAGAGTATTATGATCTGGGGCTGGAGCATCGTAACGAGACAAACGATCAGGTGACGATTGATTCTGCAAACGCTACCAAAAAATATAAGGTGGCGGTAAAATGCGCGACCATCACTCCGAATGCAGCCCGTATGGATGAGTATGATCTGAAAGAAATGTGGAAAAGCCCGAATGGAACGATTCGTGCCATTTTAGACGGAACGGTTTTCCGTGCTCCGATCGTGGTAAAAGGAATTGAGCCATGTGTGAAAAACTGGAAAAAACCAATCACGATAGCCAGACATGCATATGGTGATGTATACAAGAATACAGAAATGAAAATTCCCGGAGCAGGCAAAGTCGAACTTGTTTACACGGCTCAGGATGGCAGTGAGACAAGAGAACTTGTCCATACCTTCGATGGACCGGGTGTTGCACAGGGAATGCACAATATCGACAAATCCATCGCCAGCTTTGCAAGGAGCTGTTTTAATTATGCGCTGGATACCCGACAGGATTTGTGGTTTGCGACCAAGGATACGATTTCCAAAAAATATGACCACACGTTCAAAGATATTTTTCAGGAAATCTATGATGCGGAATATGCGGACAAATTTGCAGACGCAGGCATCGTATATTTTTACACCCTGATTGATGATGCGGTTGCTCGTGTTATGAAATCCGAGGGCGGATATATCTGGGCATGTAAAAACTATGACGGAGATGTGATGAGTGATATGGTATCCTCCGCATTTGGTTCTCTGGCGATGATGACCTCTGTTTTAGTATCCCCGGACGGATATTATGAATATGAGGCGGCACACGGAACCGTACAGCGTCATTATTACAAACACCTGAAAGGGGAAGAGACATCCACAAACTCGGTGGCGACAATCTTTGCATGGACCGGAGCACTTAGAAAGCGCGGAGAACTCGACGGAAACAAAGAATTGATGGAATTTGCTGACCGTCTGGAGAAAGCGACGATTGACACCATTGAGGCAGGAGAAATGACCAAAGACCTTGCTTTGATTACAACATTGGAAAATGTGACTGTATTAAACAGCGAGGACTTCATCAAAGCAATTGCAACAAGATTATAAAGAAATGGGAGGCGTGGCTTATTCGGCCAACGCCTCCCATTGTTCATACAAACCTTCCAATTCTGTCTCATTGGCGCTTTTTTCGGAAGTTAATTCCTGACATTTTACAGAGCTGGAATAGACATCTTCATGTGTCAGAAGTTCGTCAATAGCAGCATTTCGCTCTTCCAACACAGCGATACGTTCTTCGGTCCGTTTCAAATCGTTTTTACGTTTACGTTCCCTCGCCTGTAATTCTTTTTGCTCCTGCCAGCTCAATTTGCTGTCACTGGCGGCATCTTGCGGTGCGGCAGATGATGCGGCGGATATGTTCTGAGCAGAGGGTGCGGTATTGGGTGCATAAGCAGCAGTCAGCGTTTCCTTCTTTTCCAGATAATAATCATAATTCCCAATATAATTGACAAAGGAAGCGTTGACCAGCTCTAAAATACGTGACGCCGTCTGATTGATAAAATAACGGTCGTGAGACACATAAAGGACGGTTCCGGTATAGTCATTTAATGCCTGTTCCAAAATCTCTTTGGAAGTAATGTCCAGGTGGTTGGTCGGCTCGTCCAAAATCAGGAAATTGGCTTCAGAGAGCATCAATTTGGCGAGGGAGATGCGTCCCTTTTCCCCGCCGCTCAAATCCCCGATCCGCTTAAACACATCGTCGCCCGTAAACTGAAAGGCGGCAAGAGTACTGCGAATCTGTGTGTTGGTAAGCGTCGGGTAATCATCTGATATCTCATCAAAAATCGTCTTGGAATCATGCAGAACATGATGCTCCTGATCATAATATCCAATCTGTACTTTTGTCCCTAATGTGAAAGAACCATTGTCAGCAGGAAGAACCCCGTTCAAAATCTTAAGCAGCGTTGTCTTTCCGGTTCCGTTATCCCCGATGATTGCAACATGTTCGCCCCGTTTGATTTCAAAGCTGACATCTTGAAACAGAATCTGCGGACCAAAGCGCTTGCTTAGTTCCTCAATTCTCAGGACATCATTTCCACTCACACAGGAAGGCTCCAGTGAGAAATGAATTTCCTGCGGGGTATCTGCCGGTTTATCCAACACCTGAATCTTTTCCAACATTTTTTCACGGCTTTCCGCCCGGCGAATTGATTTTTCCCGGTTGAACGAGCGCAGCTTTTCGATGACTGCCTCCTGATGTCGTATTTCCCGCTGCTGATTCAGATATTCCTTCATCTGTGCGTCACGCAGCTGTTTCTTCTTGTCGGCAAAAGCCTTGTAATTGCCGTTGTACATACGAATCGTTCCGTGTTCGATTTCAACGACCTTGGATACCACCCGGTTCAAGAAGAAACGGTCGTGGGAGACAATCAAAACAGCTCCGGAATAATTCATCAGATAAGTCTCCAGCCAGGCAATCGAATTTAAATCCAAATGGTTGGTCGGCTCGTCCAGTAAAAGAATATCCGGCCTGGTAAGCAGCAGTTTTCCGAGAGAGACACGCGTCTTTTGTCCGCCGGACAATGTGGCGGTGGGCTTGGAAAAATCTTCCTCCGTAAAGCCGAGTCCCTTGAGCACACCGACCAGTTCACTCTCATAAGCGTAGCCGTTCTGGTTCTCAAATTCAGAGGTCAGCCGGTGGTATGTATCCAGTCTGGTATTTAATTCCTCACCGGACAATGATTTCAACTCTTTCTCAATCGCTCGGATTTGCTGTTCCAGTGCGATAATATCGGCTTTGGCTGTTTTGACCTCTTCGTATATCGTGTTGTTGCTGTCAAGATTTTGCTGCTGGGCAAGATAACCGATACTTTTTCCGCGGGTGAGGACAATTGTTCCACTGTCGGGCGTCTCTTCACCCATAATCATTTTTAAGACCGTTGATTTGCCGGCGCCGTTCACACCGACGAAGGCACACTTTTCCCTGTCTTCTATATGAAAAGAACCATTTTTTACAATCGTATGTTCTCCAAATGCTTTGTTTAAATTATGGCATGCAAGTATCATCCATCTTCCTCCTGAATTGTACATGGTATCATTATATCTTAAATAACATAAAAAACAACAAAAATCTCCCAAAAAATTGACTTTATGCTAACTATTCTATATAATATACAGGTAAAGGCGGGAGGTCGATAAAATTGGAATCAAGAGGTATATCAAGAGCAGTGATCAAAAGGCTTCCACGATATTATAGATATCTGGGAGAACTGAGTGAAGAAGGGGTTGAGCGGATTTCATCAAACGATTTGAGCAAAAAGATGCATGTAACGGCATCTCAGATTCGGCAGGATTTGAACAATTTCGGAGGTTTCGGTCAGCAGGGATATGGATATAATGTACAGTACCTGCGCATGGAGATAGGTAAAATCCTGGGACTTGATACCAGTCATAATATGATTATCATCGGCGCGGGCAATCTGGGGCAGGCATTGGCCAATTATGCCTCCTTTGAAAAAAACGGTTTTTTGACGAAAGGTATTTTTGATATACGTCCGGAGCTGGAGGGAAAGATTATTCGGGGGATTCCGGTGCGCATGATGAGTGATTTGGAATCGTTTTTAAAGCAAAATGAGATTGAAATCGCAGCTTTGGCGATACCGAAAACTAAGGCGGTCGAGGTGGCAGATATATTGGTCAATCATGGAATCCATGCCATCTGGAATTTTGCACACACAGATTTACGTCTTCCAAAAGATGTGGTTGTCGAGAGTGTACATCTTTCAGACAGTTTGATGAAACTATCCTACAATATT
>CALZPS010000129.1 GCA_945827765.1 uncultured Lachnospiraceae bacterium
AGGTCTTTCACCCACCTATGAGCAAGCTCATGTGGGCTTAGACCTTTTGACCCTGTTATCTTAATATCAAAAAACAACTTTTTGACAGTTTTGGTAAATCCTTATTAGCAGGCAGACATATATTTGTGATAAAATGAGTCAGGGAACGAATTATATCAGGAAAGGAAAAAACTATGGACACAAAAATGATTGCCAGAAGACTGGCACAAGAATCGATTGTTCTACTGGAAAACAAAGAGCACTTACTGCCGCTGGCGAAAGGCGCAAAGGTCGCTTTTTTCGGACAGGCACAGATTGCAACCTATTTTTCCGGAAATGGTTCGGGAGCTACGAGAACGGACGAGAGCACGGAGATTCTGATGGAATGTGAGAGGGTCGGGCTGATTGCCGAGCCGGGAATAAAAGCGTTTTATCGGGAAAATGTTAAGAAAGAAACGCCCATGATGGAGTTGCCGGAAGGGGTAGATGTGCAGAGTTATCTGAGCAATCTGGTACACAGCGGGGCAATTTACGAGATGTTTGGCAAATATCATGCGCCGGAGGAGGAACCGAAAATCCCGGACGTGTTGATGGAGGAGAGTGCGAAAGGCACGGACACGGCTCTGCTGGTCATCGGTCGTAATTCCGGTGGGGAGGAGTGTGACCGCCACCTGACGGAGGACTATGCTCTGACTGCTTCGGAGATAGAACTGGTGGAAGGGGTATGCAAATACTTTTCCAAGGTCATTGTCGTGCTTAATACAAACGGACTGATTGATTTGAGCTGGATTTCAAAATATGAGAGTATCAAGAGCGTACTCTTTCTCGGAATTCCGGGAGAGCAGGGGGCTGTGGCATTGTCGGAGCTTTTGATTGGAAAAGCATCGCCCTGCGGAAAACTTGCGGTGACAATTGCAAAAGCCTATGAGGACTATCCTGCGGCGGAGTATTTTACATGGAACAAAGACAAGCCGGAGGATGTGCTTACTTATGAAACATACGGTCTGGATGCGGCAGCAAACGGCAGCACAGGGTTTGAAAAAAGTCCGGTTACACTTTACCGTGAGGGCATTTATAGCGGATATCGTTATTTTGATACCTTTGCAAAGAAACCGCTCTATCCGTTCGGCTATGGTTTATCCTATACAGAGTTTTCAATGGGACAAACCGAGGTGCGGAAGGAAGAAGGCGGGCTCTGTGTGTCGGTACAGGTGAGAAATGTAGGAGATTATGCAGGAAAAGAGGTTGCCCAGCTTTATGTTTCGGCGGAAAGGACAAAAATGGAGCGGCCCAAGCAGGAACTCAAAGGCTTTGCCAAGACCGGCTTGCTGAGAACGGGAGAAATGCAGACGCTCTCCATCTCTGTGCCGTGGAATGTGCTGGCGTGCTATGACGAGGAGCGGGCAGCTTATGTAATCGAGAGTGGACGGTATGTGCTGAGGCTTGGAAACTGTTCTGACTGTACCGCAGTCGTTGGAGTGATTTCCGTGCAGGAGGACATCGTGACAGAGCAGTGCACAAATCAGCTTGGTCTGCAGACATATAATGCCGGTAAACTGGACTTTTTGTCTGCGACCGGCGCACAGGATGCGGCAGCGGCCGGGACGGCAGAGCGTCTTGCGGAGGAAAATGCCCTCACCTTGACGGCGGCGGATGTGGCGGCTGATATGGCAGCGGCGGGTACGGCACAGATAGCTGCTGCGAAAGCAGAAAGCATTGCGGCAGATAATAAGATTGATTTGAGTACATTTACTGAAAAAGAACTGGCTGCGCTCTGTGTCGGATACGGACCGGGTACTCCTTTTGCGGGCATGCTGGGAAATGACGATCCGGAAACTATCTTTTATGAGAATGGGGATCCGGTTACGACCAACAGTCATCCAGTGGGACATAATGGATATGTTTCCCCGGCCATGAAAGATAGAGGAATTGAATCCATCTTTTACAAGGACGGACCGGCGGGGATCGGGCAGGTCGCATGGCCGACAGAGATGCTCATTGCCTGCGCGTTTGACCGTGAATTGTGGTATGAATTCGGAAATGCGGTCGGCTGGGAATGTGAGCAGGGGCAGGTGGAAGTCTGGCTGGCTCCGGCTGTCAATTTACATCGCAGCCCTCTGGGCGGCCGGAACTTTGAATATATTTCGGAGGATCCGTATGTGACCGGTGTATGCGGCTGTGAGATTACCAGAGGTGTGCAGGAAAATCATCCGGTGCTTGTCTGTGCGAAACATTTTGCCGCCAATGAACAGGAGACGTTCCGCCGCGGCAGCAGCAAGAAAAACTATGATGCCGTTGATTCCATTATCCCGGAGCGCGCATTGCGGGAACTTTATCTGAAACCATTTGAAATGATGGTAAAAGAGGCAGGTCTGCATTGCATCATGACGTCGTTTAATAAGATAAACGGCACATTTGCAGGCGGCAGCAAGGCTCTGTGTACACACATTCTGCGTGAGGAATGGGGATTTCGCGGAGCTGTGGTTACCGACTGGGGCGATATGGATATTGTGGTTGACGGCGCAGATGCGGTGGCGGCCGGAAATGATATCGTGATGCCCGGCGGCCCGGTAGTGATTGCCCAGATTTTGAAAGGTCTTGATGAGGGACGCGTGACAAGGGCGCAGATGGAGATGGCCGTGTCTCATCTGTTGGAGATGATTGCGTTGATATAAACATATATTTACAATCTGAACGATATTTTTACAATAGAAAAAGAAACATTTGTGTTATGGTAGAAAAGTCATAACACCGCAAGAAAAAGAGATACTGCGGGCGGTATCTCTTTTTTCTTTGAAAAACACATAGCGTAAAAATGTCCCTGACAGACGCAAAGGGGCAAAACGGAAAGGAGAATAGAATGAAACAGAGAATCAGAATCGATAAGGTGACGCCCAACACGGGAGCGCTGGATTATTCCTGGCTTTTGGATGCGCCGGCAGGGAAACATGGATTTGTGCAGAATCGGGACGGACACCTGTATTTTGAGGACGGCACGCGCGCACGGTTTCTGGGATTTAACGTGGCGACTCGCTCCAACACTCCGGATCATGCGACTGCCGAAAAACTGGCGGCACGTTTTGCCAGTCTTGGTGTCAATGTCATTCGTCTGCATGCGGCGGATGCACCGATCGGAGTGGATGAGGCGCCGGAGAATAAGTGGAGTAGCTGCAAGGAGGCACCGCTCTTGGATTATGACAGTGGGAGCAGCCGCAGATTCCATCCGGAAGGGCTGGATCGGTTTGACTATTTTGTGGCAAAATTAAAAGAAAAGGGGATTTATCTGCATATTGACTTGTTGGTGGCGAGAGCGTTTTTTGCGGAAGATGGTCTGGATTATCCGGGTGGTGTAGATTCCTGTACAAAATGTTTCCCGATGATTAATGAGCGGCTGTTTGAACTACAGAAAGAATATGCAAAGGAACTGCTCTGCCATGTGAATCCATACACCGGGATGGCGCTGATTGATGATCCTGCGGTCATCACGATTCAGATGAATAACGAGGAGTCTGCCATCAAGGGTACAGAGGATATCAAAGATTTGGAATATGTCAGACCTTACCGTGAAGAACTACAGAGGAAGTTCAATCATTTTCTACTGACAAAATATGATAGTCGTGAGAATCTGGCGAAGGCATGGACATTTGAGGGTGTCTGTGCACTCGGGGATGATGAGGATCCGGCGGCTGACAGTGTACGCATAGCCGAGGGCAGTTTCGTTCAGCCGCTCAACGATCCGATGGATGCGTGGGATGCCCCGTGTGGTTCGGCCCGCTATGCGGATTATATGGAATTTGGAATTTACATGAACCGTAAGTTTTATCAGTCCTACAAGAATTATCTCCTTTCACTGGGGGCAAAAGTGCCGATCGTTGCCAGTAATCTATTGGGCGGAGCAGCCGATGTGTATGGACACAGCGATGGGGATATCATGGAGAATAACACCTATTTCAATCATCCGTTGCTGCCATTTGCCAACAATACCTATATGGTGGCGGGACCGTCGGAGTATGTGTCTGTCAACCCATTGACTATACAGACGGGAATCGGGGCGATGGCAACTACGCTGGTAGGACTTGGCGCGACAGCGGTCATCGAGGGCAAGCCGTTTATCATTAGTGAGTGGAATGAATATGGTCTGCATCCTTTCCACTCTACCGCTTTTATGCACACGGTGGCGTATGCCTGCTTAAATGACTGGGACGGGCTGATTCTTTACAATCACCACACGTCGGAAAAACCGGACGATCAGCCGGACGATGAGATTTTGAATGTATTTGACGCGTACAATGACCCGGCAGTCGTCAACCAGTGGGGATTTCTGGCAGCGGTTTTCTTAAAAGGGCTGGTCGCTCCTTCAAACGTCAAAGTGAACGTGGTATACAACCAGAATGACCTGCGGACATTGCCGAGATGCCATATGATGCCGAACCAGTTCTTCACCTATGTAACAGGTATGCGCAATACCTTCCTTGATGCCGGAGACTTTTATCTGGGTGATGCAGATGTGGCGGTCAACGCAGGATTTGTGCAGGATGTGGACCTTTCTGCGGCGGCGCATGCAGTCTACTATGCATGGTCACCATACCGTGATGCGATGAGAAAGTATAGAGACGACAATCGGTTGAAAAAAGCCGCAGCAGGAACAAGAGAGGTGCAGCCCGGCATCCATCTGGGAAAACGTGCGCTTGTGTTCGATGAGATCGACAAAGTGGCCGGCAGCGGAAATTATCAGATGTTCGCACAGATGGGAGACCACGCGTTAAAAGAATGGGGCGTGATCGAGGAAGATACCGGTCTGGTGGATGGCAGACTGATTTCCGCAACGAAGGAGATTGTGTTTGATCCAGAACATTCACGGTTTATGGTAAATACCCCGTACTGTGGATATTTCAGCGGCGCACCCCAAGAGATGATCCGATTGTCTGATGCAGTGTCCGTACAGGTGAAAAATGAGCGGATGACACTGGCACTCATTCCTAAGAGAGGCGGCAGTCTGGAGAATGCGAAAGAGTATGTGCTGACCGCCATGGGCAATACGGGGATGGATGAGACGACTTTTACGCCCGGTATGGAGATGATGGGAATCACTTTCACAAACGTGGCGCTGCGTGGGAAACTGTATGCGGATACACTGGAGGGTACCATCTGTGTCAAAGCAAAGGCGGCGTCTTTGACTGCACTGGATACTTACTGTCTCTTATACACATCTGACGCTGCCGACGATACTCCTTGTGT
>CALZPS010000130.1 GCA_945827765.1 uncultured Lachnospiraceae bacterium
GATCTAGTACGGTCTCGTGGGCTCGGAGATGTGTATAAGAGACAGCTCTTTATGATAATGCTTTTTCAGCCGCTCCACCATCGCTTTCTTCATAATAGACTGAATATCCGAAGGACTAAACAGTTTACTCTTGACCGATGCTGCTTTCGCCACCCAGAATTTACCGTCAGCAGGAATATATTCTTCCCAAGGAATCTGTTTTGTTCCCTCAAACAGCTCGTCAAATGTAACCGCCTTAAATTCCCCCGCTTTTAAGAGAATACGTTCCGCTGTCCTCAGGAAAATATTAGCTCTGCAAACAGCCTCCACATCCCCAATAAAAGTCACTCTTCCGTCTTCCACCTTAGACACATCATAGCCCAGGTCGGTAATTTCCCGTTTCAGGACGGATTCCAGTCCGAAATGACAGGGGGCAATCAACTCTATCGTTCTCATGTATTCCTCCAAATCGTTTTCTCTTTCGCACAGTTTACCACAAATAATAGGCAGAGTAAAGTTCAACTTTACTCTGCCTTGTTTGACTTCCCGGCGGCTTTCACCATTACCTCCGGCGCTGCGCGCCATCTCAGCCACAACTCAATTAATTGCGGTTGCTCTCATCAGATACTTTTTTGTTTTTGTTGCTGTTTTTGTTCTGACCATTTGCAGCATTCTTATTCTGAGATGTCGTGTTTTTGTTTGAATTTCTGTTCTGCTCATCTGCATAAGAAGACTGTACATTACTGTTTGTGCCATTTTTGTTAGAACTGCTATAATTGTTTGTCATGATAATACCTCCTAAATTTTATGGTACGTTCCTATTGTGCCTGTTTTCGGAGATTCTATACCTTTTTTAAACAAAAATATCGTTTATAATTTCGTAAATAATTTTTGGTTAATAATTTGGTTAATAATTTTGGTTAATAATTTGGTTAATAATTTTTTACTTTTTTGCTTGCTTTTTCCAGTTTCTTATATTATACTAATGCTTGTAGAAATTATTTCTACAACCCCTTATTAATTATTTATACTCCCCTCAAAAGACCGATGGCTCCCCCATCGGTCTTTTACTTTGTAATCTATGACTTTCTATTTCCAATCAAACGAATCAGCAGTGCTACCATCGCCACCGGCACAATCAACGGCAGCATCAGCCGCACCAGCCCGGTCACTATGGAGACGATCAGCAGCACTATCATCACCACTACCAGAAGACCAAGCAATTTCTTCCACCATGTATCCATCCTGAGTAACCCTGCAACACTGCTTTCCACTCGCTCTTTTCGTTCCTGCTTTGTGTAGGAATCGGTATTTCCGCCTGCCTCATAGACTGTCTCCCGGTCCGTCCCGTCACAGGCATCAATAATCGTACGTGCCAAAATCCATGGTTCACCGAGCATCTGAATCACTTCCTGCTCACTTTTCCCTTTTTGCATCTCTTCCATGATATATTGATTATAATACTCCAAATTTTCCTGTACGAGAGCACTGTCTATATTTCCATTCAATGCGGTTTTCAGCCCGGCAAGGAATTCTTCTCTGTTCATCACTAGTCCTCCTGACAAAATCTAACAGTTTCTGTTCTATAAGAATACCACATTCCCATACGATTTCCAAGTGACACAAACTTAAATTTTCCTTTAAATTTCATTAAAGATTTTTGTCTCCGACACCGCCTCGCACTACTCATTCTGCGGGGTTGTCCTGTTCTTTTTCAATGATAGTCTGGTCCTCCTGCTGCAATAATTGATTCGTTTCCTGCAGATTCTGGATTTCTCCCCGCAGGCTCGCTGCCTCTTCCTGTAAACTATCATTCGCCTCCCGAAACATCTGATTTTCCTCCTGAAGATCCTTATTTTCTCCGGAAAGCCGTTGGTTTTCTTCTGATAACTGCCGATTTGACTCCTCTAATTTTTGATTTTCTCCTACTTGCACCTCCAATTGTTCCCGTATATTATCCGTTCTGCTTTCTGCCTCTTTCATCCGAACCGCCGTCACCACACATGCAGCTGCCAAACATACGAACGACATCATTATAAGCACTCGTTTTTTCCGGACAGACGTATTCCGGTCTTTGATTACAGGAAGTTCTTTTTTCATCTGGCTCAATTCATCATATTGCCTCTTTGGATTTTCCCCCAGACATTTTTCGACAATTTTTGACAAATGGTATTCCTCACCTTTTGTAAGTGCCGGATGAATGTTTATATTGGCCAGCAGAAACTGTATGATTTTTCCATAAGCATATAGATCCAGCGTCTGCTTCGTATTCTCTTTCATGTGTACGATTGGTTTTACGAAATGACTGCGCATCGCCTGTTTCTGCATATTGCGCAGGACGAATTCATTGCTTTGTGCCTCCATGTCGAGCAGTACGATATTCTCATCTTTTGTCACCAGTATGCTGTACGGATTCAAATACCGGTAAGGCTGATCGTTTTTCCATTTATGATACAGTTCGAGCTGTTCAGCCAATTCACTCATCCACTCAAACACCTTGTTTTTCTCCATATTCGGATATTGCTGCACGCGGTATATCAACAGTTGCCCCGATATACAGTCCATCATAGGATGGCAGCGGTTTTTGTGCTCAACAAAACGAATTACTTCATATGTTGTTTCTATAATAGCATCTCTCCTCTCTTCAATCTTAAATAGGATTACATAAACAGGCTTGAAATATGTTCAGATTACTGAACCGGAACTATACAGCCACAACGGCTCGGTCCTCTGCCGAAGCAGTACAAACTGTATAGCTATGACAAATTGATACACCAGACTGTCAGAATTTGTCTTCAGAGTAATTGTTACTATACCTGATTCTTCTCTAAAACGCAACCTCTTTTTTCTTCTTTTCACCTTTTTGTGTATTTTGTACAATTTGCCTCTTTTTTTTATTTTTTCGTTTACAAATTAGGCAGAATGCACTAAACTATAACATATAGGCATTTCAGAGGTGACTTCTGATTGTCAATGCGAATTTCAAATACGGAGGTATCAGACATGAAAGGAAATGTAATCGTCGGACAATCCGGCGGACCTACTGCAGCTATCAACTCAAGCCTTGCCGGCGTATACCGCACGGCAAAAGACCGTGGAGCGAAAAAGGTTTACGGGATGCTGCACGGAATTCAGGGATTGATGCAGGAAAGATATATAGATTTATCTGAGTACATCACAAACGAACTGGACACAGAACTGTTAAAGCGTACCCCGGCAGCTTTCTTAGGTTCCTGCCGGTATAAGCTTCCTGAGATTTTTGAAAACCGTGAAGTATACGACAAGATTTTTGAAATTCTTCAGAAATTAGAGATTGAGGCTTTCATTTATATCGGCGGAAACGATTCTATGGATACGATCAAGAAACTTTCTGACTATGCTATCGTAACCGGTTTCCCGACCCGTTTCATCGGCTGTCCGAAAACAATCGATAATGACTTGGCACTGACAGACCATACTCCGGGCTACGGCAGCGCTGCCAAGTATATCGGAACATCCATCAAAGAAATCATCCGTGACAGTTTCTGCCTTGAGTATTCGAAGGGAATCGTAACGATTGTGGAAATCATGGGACGCAACGCAGGATGGCTGACCGGAGCTGCTGCTCTTGCCAAAGGTGAGGACTGCTGCGGACCAGACCTGATTTATTTGCCGGAAATACCTTTTGATGTGCAGACATTCGGGGAAAGAGTGAAAAAGCTTTTAAAGAAAAAATCTTCTGTTGTTGTCGTAGTATCCGAAGGTATCCGTCTGGAAGACGGACGCTATGTATGTGAGCTGGGACAGAGCATTGATTTCGTTGATGCGTTTGGTCATAAGCAGCTTTCCGGAACTGCCAATTATCTGGCAAGTTATATTGCCGGTGAATGTGGCTGCAAGTCTCGTTCGATTGAGCTGAGCACTTTACAGCGTTCCGCATCACACTGTGCGTCACGCGTAGATATCCTGGAAGCATATCAGGTAGGCGGTGCTGCCGTGAAGGCAGCGGACGAGGGTGATACAGGCAAGATGGTTGTATTGCAGCGTCTGTCCGACGACCCATATCAGTGTGGCACAGAAGTAAAAGATGTGCACAAGATTGCAAACGACGAAAAGGTTGTTCCACGTGAATTGATGAATGCCGAAGGTACCTATGTGACAGACGTATTTATCAGCTATATTCGTCCGCTGATTCAGGGAGATGTGTCCCCTGTCATGGTAGATGGTATTCCGCGGCATTTGTTCCGCCCGGTGGATCAGAAAAAATAATTAAAAAATCTCTCAATATTTTTTATTAATCCTCTTGACAAAGTCGTTCCGGTATAATATACTATTATTTGCTGTGAACGACTTGTTTAAGCATGTGCGATTAGCTCAGCTGGATAGAGCGTCTGGCTACGGACCAGAAGGTCGGGGGTTCGAATCCTCTATCGCACGTTTAAAAAAGGCTATTACAAAGCAGATGAAAAATCATTTTCTTTGTAATAGCCTTTTTTATTTTGTCATATAGGAAACTTCGTTTCCTATATGACAAAAATTCTCCGGGGTTTATTTCTTAAATCGCTCTGCCTGACTCTGAATCAACTCTGAATCCTCGAAATAATTGATTTTCATCGCATCTTTCACATCCGACAGAGTTTTCGCAGCCACACGTTCCGCCTTCTCACTGCCTTTTTTCAAAATTTCATACACATAAGGAATATCTTTCTGATATTCTTTGCGGCGGTTGCGAATCGGCTCCAATTCAGCCTGCAATACATTGTTTAGGAAACGTTTCACCTTCATATCTCCCAAACCGCCTCTCTGATAATGTGCTTTCAATTCATCAAGATTGGCATACTCCGGCAAAAATTCCGCAAAATGCTCCGGTCTGCAGAATGCATCTAAATAAGTAAAAACTGTATTTCCTTCCAGTTTTCCCGGATCCTCAATACGAATATGAGTCGGATCGGTAAACATACTGAATACTTTCTTTTTAATTTCCTCAGGCTCCTCAGACAGATAGATGCAGTTGCCGAGGGATTTACTCATTTTTGCCTTTCCGTCAATTCCCGGCAGACGCAGACATGCTTTGTTATCAGGAAGCAGAATTTCCGGTTCTACCAATGTATCTCCATATACAGAATTAAATTTTCTTACAATTTCCTTTGTCTGTTCCAGCATGGGGAGCTGATCCTCACCTGTCTCTTATACACATCTCCGAGCCCACGAGACCGTACTAGAT
>CALZPS010000131.1 GCA_945827765.1 uncultured Lachnospiraceae bacterium
ATATGCGACAGGAAGAAAAAACCGAATTGACAAAAGCAAAAATTCTTGGTGCTGCCATGGAAGAATTTGGAATTAACGGCTATGCCAACGGAAGCATCAATAATATCTGTAAAAAAGGAATCAACAAGGGCTTAATCTATCATAATTATAAAGACAAGGATGAACTTTATATGATATGTGTTAAAAAAAGTTGTGAGCGTATGATAGATTTTATGGATCAAGAAAATGCCGAGAGCAGTATGGATCAATATATGAATGCACGTATGCGATTTTTTAAGGAAAATACATCCGAAGCGCATATCTTTTTTGAAGCACTGCTGGATCCCCCGCAACATTTGAAAGTACAGATTCGGGAAGTGGTGAAAGATTTTGAAGCACTGAATGTCCGAATGTATGAAAAGACCATATCCGGTCTGACTCTACGGGAAAATGTATCGAAAGAGGATGCATTGCGCTATTTTTCCTTATTTCAGGAAATGTTTAACGGCTATTTTTGCAGTCCTGCTTTTCAGACAATGGATTTCGAAGAAAAAATTCAAATTCATGAGTCCACGATACCAAGGATTCTTAATTTTATGCTTTACGGAATTGCAGAAAGGAGAGACACAAACTCATGATGATATTACGTTGGATTCTCACACTGGCACTGGCTTTTTTAGCCGGAAAACTCATTACAAAACTCAGAATGCCATCCATCCTGGGCTGGCTGATTGCAGGAATGATTCTTGGACCTCACGCTGCCGGACTTATGCCCCAGTCTGTCATGGATGCGCCATGGTATAAGCTTGTTATCACATGGATGCAATGTTCCTTCGGATTGATGCTAGGTACAGAACTTATCTGGAAAAAAATCAAAAATTATGGCAAATCCCTGATGATTACAACGCTTTCTCAGTCACTGGGAACCTTTGCCTTCGTATCCCTTATGTTTGCACTTGTATTTGCCGTTACAGATGTACCTGTATATCTTGCTCTGGCCTTTGGCGGAATTGCACTTGCCACTGCACCAGCTCCGGCTCTGTCTATTGTAAAAGAATTTCACACCAAAGGTCCTGTCACGGAAACATTGCTTCCCATGGCTGTTTTGGATGATATCGTGGGAATTGCCGTTTTCTTTACCGTCAATTCCTTCATTGCCAGAGCGATATCCGGAGGCGCTGTCCCTCTGTATATGATACCTGTTATGATTTTTCTTCCTCTTGCAATCGGAGCGGTGACCGGAACTGCTGTCGGTTTTCTTTTGAAAAAGGACAGAGGAAAATCAGTAACACTCTGCATTCTTCTTGCAGGTATCACACTGACTGTCCTAATCGGCCTGTTTTTTAACACAAAAGTATTTTCAAACATTACCTTAAATTATATGCTTATGGGAGTATCCTATTCTGCAGTATTTTCCAACATGATTACGGAAGAACAGCTGCAGCGTCTGGTCAGCTGGTTCAATCCCATATTGGGGATTGCCCTTCTTACAGCCATCGTTGATCTGGGAGCCGGGCTATATACTTTTATTTACATTGCATCCCGTGCCTGCGGAAAATATTTTGGTGCCAGATTTGGTGCAAAAGCCACCAAAATGCCCATCACCGTTCAAAAATATCTGGGCTTTACGCTGCTGCCCCACTCCGGTGTTTCTCTCGTATTTACGGGAATCATCTGTTCCGTCCTGACAGGACCGGAGCCGGAACTTGCCAAAATCGTGCAGGGAACCATCGCTGCGGCTGCCGTGATCAATGAAATCATCGCTGTGATTGCTGCAAAAAAAGGCTTTGAACTGGCTGGGGAAATACATTGAAAAATATTGAAAACGCTGCTGAGTATTTCTGCATATACTCAGCAGCGCACACTTTTATAAGTATGTTGTATATGATGTTTTAACATTTCTCATTTGCATGCTCAATCAGATACTTTCTTCTTGCATACAGTTTATCCATCATTTCCACAATTTCGCTGACCTGTTGTTGAATAACAGGTGCGGATACAAAATAATCCTCCTGAACAGACTGAATAATTTCGTTACTCCACTTTTCCCCATCTCTTGTCAAAACGGTGGAAGTTTTATAAAGCCGTAATGACAGATTCTGTGCTTTCGCAATTCGTTCTTCTAAACATCCACAGTCTTTTTCTTTTGCAATACCTTGTTCTAATTCATCTAAAACACCGGTAAATTGATCTACGGAGTCACTTGTTGGAATGCAAATATAGCTGTCATCATCAATCACACCATATTTACGTGCTTCTGCATAAAGGGTTCTTGCTTCCGAAATCAAACTGGCAATGTCCTGTGGGGCATCTGTCAATTTAATCATACTTTGTGGAAATATAGACGGAAGTTTATTCCAACCGTTCGAATAATTTTCTCCTTCATATAAACGGGTACCAGGTATCTTTGAACTATATAATGCTTTTTCATAATCTGCACTATAGCGATACGAGCATAATGGCAGTCCACACCCCCATGTTATACACACAATTCGATCGGTAATGGATTTTGCTTTCGATATATAACAGGACTTTGTTTTTCTGATTTCCCTGGCAGCCTCCATGACCGGTAATGACGATGGATGGACGAAAATGGATGTCTCCACTAAAGTTTTGCCTTCATCCCAAACATTGGGGTCAAAACAGAACAACGGACTGGCCTTTTCAATGAGTAATTTCATCCAGTCATTATATATATCCTCCGCCAGCTGCACATCGGTAAGTATGCCGCCATATTTATTCTCATACTTGTCTCTGAGGAAACTCGTCATAGTTTTTTCACTGAAATTTACGGAAACTACTTCACTGAAAAAATCACTTACCAATCTAAAAATTTTATCTTCATCTTCTACAATCCATTCTTCCTCATGATTCAAAAGACACTCCATAAATGTATCAAACAGATTCGGAATATTCATCCCGGCAATTTCCTCATCCACGTACTTTTTCATTTCCGTTATCGATATCATCGGAATGACGAGATTTCCTTCATTCAGAGATATTTTCTGGTCGGCAAACGCAGTGCGATTTTCAGAAAACGTATTATTAAGTGTCAGTATTACACGATTTAGCTTGTCATAATAAGGAACCGCAATTTCAACCAATTGATTCCTGAATTCCCGCAATACAGAATCTATTTCATTGTAGACCATTTTCTTCAATTTGCACTGTTCACAAAGCATGACGCATTCCAGCAAATACTCAAAGATCTTTGATGCACTAAAACCAAACGGCTTACTGCACCTTTCAAAATCCGCTCTTGCCTTTTGGTAATGATCATAATACACAGATGCCTGATAATCTTCATGTTTTCGTCTCATTATATTTTCATCAATAAGACTATTAAGCACATCACCAAATTTTTTATCCGAATTTCTAATCATACTGTACGCATAAAAAGGTCCTCGCTGCATATCGCGAAGAATGACGGAAAGTCGTGCCTGCAGACGTCTAAAAAATGATTTTGGTTCATCTATAGAAAGTATGCGTTTTACATTACTTTCAATCTCATACATGCGCACTTTTGTCTGTTCAACATAATCTTGAACAAATTTATCAATACCATTGTCTCTGGCAAACTTCCAGTCCCCCAGATAGTTATCATAATTTCTCAATGCATTTCCAAGCAGTTCGTGGAAAAGCAAATCGTAGAAGCAAGACCAGTCTGGAACACCCGGGTAAAGAACCGAAAGAATAAATGATTCAATATCCTTCTCATTGGGAGCATTCCATCTGATTGTACTAAATTTTTCAAATACTTTAGATGCCAGATATGTGTTAATCTCACGGAGCGGAATACTTGCACAAGATGCACCAATTACACAATACGCCATTTCTGAACCAATCTTCTTATTTCCATTGATGCTATGAATCATACTGCAAAACTTAGCAACATGTTCATGATTTAACATTTCTCCCGTTTCCGATAAAAATCCCATAATATATTCCGCTGCAGTTTCTATTGCATAGTTATAACCATTAGAAAATACACTCCCTTTAGCATCTGCAGCACAGATCAAATGGCACAGATCCACCGGCGGCCGATCCCATTTTATCACCCTATGATTTGGATATATCTGATCAAAACTTCCTCCGTTTTCCGGCAGCCGCATACAATAATCTAATTCCTGCATAGCAGCATAACCATTGTTCATAATGTTATTTCTAACATTAATGCTCTCAAATGGGATCTTGTCCAGATTCACATCCGGCATAAAGAAATAACCAAAAATCACAGCTTCTTTTATCCGTTCTACAATGGAACGAATCATATAGCACACATCCAAAAAACACCCGGACCCTGTTCCACCACCCAATCCTGAAATAATATGAATTTCAACGCAGGGACTTTCCAGTTCGCCTATTGCAATATTGATTTCATTTTCAATTTTATGAATAAAGGCTTCCGACTGATTCATCAGCATAACTCTGCCAAGCTGCCGAACACCGCGAGCACCTGTATACGGAGTATTAGGCATTTGAATATGTTCACCATCAAACCATTCAAATCCTTCCATTGTTTTCAACATTGGAGCAGGTACCGGTATATACGAAATGGAAAAAAATTCCTCTTTATCATCCAATGGCATTTGGTTCATAGACTTCCCGGAAGAATGTCCTCTGCAAGTTTTCTCATTACTTTTGCAATCAGAATCCACCCCCACAAAACGTATATGAGAATACAAAGACCTATTCGGGCCTTCCGTATCCGGTTTCAGGCGTGTGTATACCTGCGTTTTAATCGTTCTAAGACAATGAACACCCGTACCACCCAGTCCAATTAATATGGTCGCTTTATTTTTCGCCTGCTCCTCCTTTTGCTGAGACAAAAGAATACCTCCACCGTCACGGTACAAAAGTTTAGAATAAACAGCCATATAGCTTCCCCCTCAAATTCATTTTACATCATCGGTTTTCATAAAAAAATCCCATCTGCGGAACCGAAATATAAAACCGGAACCTATGTTTTTTCAAGTACGCCGCGGCGTACTTGCTGCGAGGTGCGCGTCATGCTTTGCATGACACAATACATCTGCGCACCTCTGCAATCCGCCGGAGGCTTTATCTTGGAAGGAGATTGGACTCCCACCAAGACTAAATTGTTGCAACTCACCACCTATAGAGGTGGGAGTCTCATCTTCTTTCAAGATGAACACGGGAGATGTGCAGACCGAAGGATGACAAAACAGCTGTGTTTCGCA
>CALZPS010000132.1 GCA_945827765.1 uncultured Lachnospiraceae bacterium
TGAGGTGTTTTAGGATTGCGGGAGCACGAAGTGCGTAGCAATCCGTGGACATCATGGGTTCAAAAGATCTTTTGTCCCCAACATAAAAAATATGATAATATTATCAGACAAAGGAGCTTGTTGTTATGGAACATTTACTGTTGCCGGAGGGCTATCACTCTCCGCTGACAATTCGCGAAACAGAAGTCGCAATCAAAGAGGTCAAAGACCATTTTGAACGGGCACTGGCAAAATCATTACATCTGACCCGTGTATCCGCACCGTTGTTTGTCCGGCCGGAGTCTGGTCTCAATGACAATCTGAACGGAATTGAACGTCCGGTCGCTTTCGGTATCCGTGAACAGGATGATGCTGTCGCAGAAATCGTGCACTCTCTCGCCAAATGGAAACGCTATGCCCTTAAGCACTACGGATTTCATTCCGGAGAAGGACTATATACAGATATGAGTGCCATCCGCCGCGACGAGGATACCGACAACATCCATTCCATCTATGTGGATCAATGGGACTGGGAAAAGGTCATTTCCAAAGAAGAACGTAACATGGAAACCTTGCAGTACACGGTCCGCAAGGTGTTTGCTGCCTTAAAAGAAACGGAAGAATATATTGCAAGACGTTATAACTACATAGAGCCTCTTTTACCGGATGACATTTTTTTCATCACCTCACAGGAACTGGAAAATCTCTACCCCAATCTGTCCCCCAAAGAGCGTGAACTGAAGATTGTCAAAGAAAAACAGGCGGTCTTCATCTCACAGATTGGTAAAGAACTGGCATCCGGAGAAAAACATGACGGGCGGGCACCTGACTACGATGACTGGGATTTGAACGGAGACATCATTGTATATTACCCGGTGCTTGATATCCCGCTGGAGCTTTCCTCCATGGGTATTCGCGTGGACGAAGAGGCATTATCCAGACAGTTACAGCTAGCCGGCTGTGAAGAGCGCAGAGAACTACCGTTTCAGAAATCACTGTTGAACGGAGAACTGCCTTACACAATCGGCGGTGGTATCGGCCAATCCCGTATTTGTATGTATTATCTGCGCAAGGCACATATCGGGGAGGTTCAATCTTCTATCTGGCCAGAAAAAATCATCCAATGCGCGCAAAAACATGGGATACAACTATTGTAAAGATTAATCATTCATTATGAAACCCGCTGATACTTCATTACAGATTACCTGTTCATGAAATATCAGCGGGTACTTTTTCTTTCTACTCTAATCTCTTGATTCCCACCGCCATACTATACTGTGCGGCATGTCTTTCTTCCACGATTTCTCTGGCATAACGAATCAGTCCGTGGTTTTCGTATGGGTCATTGAAATAATATCCTTCTTCATCATACCCTACCAACAACATACAATGCTCATTGGAAATCCAAGTGAATCTCTCGTTAGTATCAAGCAATCTCCACTCCGGTCCTGTTATCGGCTCGCGCATATTGATGCACGCCCAGTAAATCACCGGCATTCCCAAATCAATATAGTCCGTGAGGAGCCGCCTTGTAGGTGTGTCTGTCTCATCCACCACTCTATATGACGCATCCGGCATTCTCTTCAAAGCTTTTTCCAGTGCCCTGCAAATCACCGGGGCATAACAACCATACGAATTCTCATCGTAAGGACTCCCACAGAAACACTGCCGCGGGTCAGGACCATAAAGCTCTCCGTCCCGCTCTTCCATCTCTCTTTGTTCGAGACATGTTTCAATAAAATCATCCACGGTAATCTGCAGCCCTAAAAACTGCAGAAGCATAACGGTTGATACGCTCTCACATCCGGTCGGATAAGATACGCTCTGGTCGATATATGGTACCTCAATAATATGTGCGGCGCTTTCTGTCTTCGATACTTTTCCTGTCATCACTTCTGTGCCGCAGCGGTTTCCGTCTCATCCCTGCCGCCTGCATATTTCTTCATAAAAGTTAATACGACCAACAGCATTGCGAGACTGAGCGCCAGTACAATCCACCATATTTTCACAAAGCCTGCAATTATGTAACCCATAAAACATACTACCGCAACTACCATCGCGTACTGCATCTGTGTAGATACGTGATTGATATGATTGCTCTGTGCTCCCGCCGATGACATCACTGTCGTATCTGAAATCGGGGATACGTGATCGCCGCAGACTGCCCCAGCGAGTACCGCCGAAACCGCAATGACCATCATCTCCAGATTGCCCGGGAACATTGCTGTTACGATCGGCACCAGAATTGCAAAGGTTCCCCAGCTTGTTCCGGTGGAAAATGCCAAAAAGATAGCAATTGCAAACATCACAGCCGGAATAAATACACTGGCTGATGCATCACCAACGATACCTGACACAAAGTCATCAATAGCAAGTGCGTCGCCGACACCTTTCAGAGACCATGCAAAAACCAGAATCGTCACTGCCGGAACCATCAATTTGAACCCTTCTGCCAGACTATCCATAAATCCCTTGAATGACATGACCTTGCGCGGCAGATATAAGATCATCGTAAAAATCACCGTAATCAATGTGGCGAAAATCAAACTGGTTTCTGCATCACAGCCGGCAAATGCCGTGATAATATCCGTTGCTCCTCCCAGATATCCGGTGTAAATCATGCCGCCAACAGCTGAAATAATCAGCACCAGAACCGGCAGCACCAAATCAACGACTTTCCCATTTTCGGTGCCCTTTTCCGGCTCCACATTCTGAAATTCGTCCGCACCTGATGTGAACAAATCACCATTGGCTGCATTTATCTCGTGTTTCTTCATCAAGCCGAAATCAAATCCACTGATGATGATATACAGCACCATTGCCAGAGTCAGAAGTGCATAGAGGTTATATGGTATCGTCCGCAAAAACAGCTGAAAACCAGTGATTCCCGCGTCCTCCGGCACATAGGAATTCACTGCTGCCGCCCAGCTTGAAATCGGTGCGATGATACAAATCGGAGCTGCCGTCGCATCAATAATATAAGCCAGTTTTGCACGAGAAACTTTAAAGCGGTCAGTCACAGGACGCATCACGGAGCCGACGGTCAGGCAGTTAAAATAATCGTCCACAAAAATCAAAACACCCAGCCCGGTCGTTGCCAGCAGCGCACTCCTTTTTGATTTGATTTTGCTGCCCGCCCAGTTTCCATAGGCAGCAGACCCACCTGATTTAGCCATAAGAACAACAATCATGCCAAGCAGGACATCAAAAATCAGAATATTCAAATTCATACTGTCCTTCATAATATCAAAAAATGCCACGAATGCATTCCACGGATGAAATCCGGTATACAATAATGCGCCGAATGCTACCCCGATGAACAGGGAACTGTAAACCTCTTTTGTTATCAATGCCAGCACGATAGCCAGCAGTGGCGGTACTAATGACCACCAGGTTCCAATAAACATAGAACTATCCATAACCCTCTACCTCACTCTCTTTTGTTATGTATGAACTAAGGGACAAATGAATATGCAAAGCACGAAAAATCGACGCCAGACTCATTTGCTGCTCAACTCATTTGTATAGTCAGACATCAAGTGCTCCTTTGATTGCTGCAAGTAATTCTTCATAAGTTTCAAATGCCTGTAACTCAGGGTGCGCTTCTTTGATGGCATTCGTACTCTTGAACAAAAAGCCTGCCTTGCTCGCCTGAATCATCCCCAGATCGTTAAAACTGTCTCCGCTCGCAATCGTATCATAGCCGATAGACTGCAATGCTCTCACCGTTGTATATTTAGAATTCTCCACTCGCATTTTGAAACCAGTGATTTCCCCGCTTTTGTCTACTTCCAGCGAATTGCAGAAAATCGTCGGCCAGCCTAATTTCTTCATCAGCGGACCTGCGAACTGGGAGAATGTATCACTGATGATAATAACCTGCGTCAAGGAACGCAGCTCATCCAGAAATTCCTTTGCTCCCGGCATCGGATCAATCGCCGCAATTGTCTCCTGTATTTCTTTCAGTCCAAGACCATGCTGTTTCAGAATCCCCAGCCGCCAGTTCATCAGTTTATTATAATCCGGTTCATCACGCGTCGTCCTTTTCAGTTCCGGTATCCCGCTCGCCTCTGCAAATGCAATCCAGATTTCCGGCACCAATACTCCTTCCAAATCTAAACAAACAATATCCATTTTCTAACTTTCTCCCTATCATCACACAACAATCATACAGTCTTTGTTTCCATCAACATATGTCATCAAAATCCCACTGACTGAAGAAGAAGGAAAAACAACATAATAGGTGCAACCACCTTGATCATCGCAACATAAAGAGCCTTTCTCTGGAACCTATTGCCCCCGATGGTCACCTCATCAATGATCGTCTTCGGTTTTACCACCCAGCCAATCAAAATACAAGTAAACAGTGCAACCAGCGGCATCAGACAATTATTACTGATGTAATCCATGATATCAAGAATCTGTCCTACCGAACCATTTGGCAAAGTCACTTCGAAATACAAAAGGTTATATCCCAGACATACAATAATACCAAATACCAGCGCATAAACCGTTACCAGAATCGTGCTCTTCTGTCTGGTCAATCCAAATTTGTCCATGATACTTGACACAATCGCCTCCATAACAGAGACTGCAGATGTCACTGCCGCAAAAAATACCATCACAAAGAACAAGGTTCCAATAATATTTCCCGCAAATCCCATCGCCGCAAATACTTTTGGCAGCGATACGAACATCAGACCCGGTCCTGCCGTCATTCCTTCCATTCCCATGAAAGTAAATACAGCAGGTACAATCAGCATTCCGGCCAGAAATGCCACGATTGTATCAAATAACTCAATATGATTGATAGACTGCATCAGATTGGTTTCCTTTTTTGCATAAGAGCCATATGCAACCATAATTCCCATCGCTACACTGATAGAGAAGAACAACTGCCCCATCGCATCCATCACGACAATCATTAATTTACGGAATGTCATTCCCGTAAAATCCGGAATCAGATAAATCTTTAACCCCTCCAGACTGGTTCTTACATTGCCACTCTCATCCGTATGACTCAATGTCAGACTGTAAATTGCAATCCCAATAATCAGAACAAGCAAAATCGGCATCAGTATCTTGCTATAATTCTCAATTCCTTTATTTACACCATTGTATACAATCTGTCTCTTATACACATCTCCGAGCCCACGAGACCGTACTAGAT
>CALZPS010000133.1 GCA_945827765.1 uncultured Lachnospiraceae bacterium
TCTAGTACGGTCTCGTGGGCTCGGAGATGTGTATAAGAGACAGAGAATCTACCGCATGGCCGAAGGTGACCGGAAAACCAGAGGACGGCGGTCTTGGATTTTCGCTGAAGTGGAATATGGGCTGGATGCATGATTTTACCGAGTATATGAAACTTGACCCGCTGTTTCGGAAGAATGCACATTACATGATGACATTTTCTATGGAGTATGCGTACAGTGAAAATTATATCCTTGTACTCTCGCACGATGAGGTGGTACATTTGAAGTGTTCTATGCTCAACAAGATGCCGGGACTTGGATTTGATAAGTTTGCCAATCTAAAAGTGGCATATGCCTTTATGATTGGACATCCGGGTAAGAAACTGTTATTCATGGGTCAGGAGTTTGCACAGCTGCGTGAATGGAGTGAAGAGCGTGAGCTGGACTGGTTCTTACTGGCAGAAGAACCGCATCAGCAAATTCAGAACTGGTATCAGGATTTACTTCACTTGTATCAGAAAAATAAAGCCTTGTATGAATTGGATACGGATGAAAAGGGCTTTGAATGGATCAATAAAGACGATGTCTTCCGCAGCATTTTCAGCTTTGTGAGACATTCAAAAGACAACAAGAAAAACCTATTGTTTGTCTGCAATTTTACGCCGGTGGAGCGTGAAGATTATCGTGTCGGTGTGCCGCGAAGAAAGCAGTTTAAGCTGGTACTTGACAGCGATGACCCGAGATACGGAGGATGTGGCGTAGAGCGTCCGGTCATGTATAAGCCTGTAAAGCAGGAGTGTGACGGGCAGGAGTATTCTTTTGCATATCCGTTGAAACCATATGGAGTGGCAGTGTTTGAGTATTAGGCGGTTTGCTGGTTCAAGCTTGTATGTCTAAAGAGAATAAAAAGTATCTTACTAAGAAAGGAAAAGAATGATGCCGGTAAAATATTACATAGACGGAACGAAGAAAGGAAGGGCATATCCGCATTATTGGGAAAAATGTGTCGGAAGCTGTCATGCAGCCACGCTTCTTCGGGAAGATGTACGTCAGCAGATTAGAAAAGCGCATGAAGAGATTGGATTTGAGTATATTCGATTCCATGGGCTTCTCGACGATGATATGAGTGTGGTCATTCAACAGATGATGCCGTTTGATAAAACGCAGATTTCATTCTTTAATATTGATTGTATTTTTGATTTCTTGTTGGAGACAGGAATGAAACCGTTTATTGAACTCGGATTTATGCCGGAGGCGCTTGCCAGCGGAAAGACCACTTGTTTCCATTATAAAGGGAATGTGACGATGCCGGCAGACGATGCGGCATGGCAGGATTTAATGAAACAGTTGGTGCAGCATTTGCTTGACCGTTATGGATTGGAAGAGGTGCAAAGCTGGTTTTTCGAAGTGTGGAATGAGCCGAATCTTCGTTTCTTCTTTGACGGAACGATGGAAGACTATTTTCATCTCTATGAACTCACTGCACGTGCCATAAAAGAGACAGAACCGAGCCTGAGAGTAGGCGGACCTGCTACATCCAATAATATGTGGATTCCCGAACTGAAAAACTTTTGTGAGGAAAATCATGTACCTTTGGATTTTATTTCCACACATCACTATCCAAGTGATGACCCGCTGTCCAGAGCCGGTATGAATGGTCCCGGAACAAAGGGCAGTGGAATGGATGAAGAGACAATTAAGAAGATGCTGGAATTAGGACCTGAAAAGGTAAAGGAAATCATGGCACAGATGCTTGGGGGTGAGAATAAGAATCCAAGAGATATTCTATCCCGACTTACTAAGAAAGCCAAAGATGAGGCGGGAGAACTGCCGCTTTATTATACGGAGTGGAATGTTGGTCATTACGATACCAGCTATGCGGCAGCAGGTGTGACACAGGTGTTCGCTTATAATGAAGGACTGGTAGAAGGTTATTCCTATTGGTGCATTTCCGATATTTTTGAAGAAAAGGGACTACATGGGCTTCCGTTTAACAACGAATTTGGTCTGGTGAATGTATATGGTATCAGAAAGCCTTCCTATCGTTTGTTTGAGGCATTGCATCAGGCGGGATCCAGACGTCTGGATGTAACAGGAGACAACCATAGAACAGCAGAGGTTCTGGCGCTGGAAGACGAAACTGCGGTTACCGTTTTTGCCTATAATCATGATATTGAGGAAAGAGATATCAAGGCAGAAGAGATGGAGATTACTGTCAAAGGCGAATACAAGAGTATCAAAAAGGCAGTGATCGATTCCGGACATTGTAATCCGTTCGGCGTATGGGAGGCGCAGGGGAAACCGACGTATCCGACTAAGGCGCAGCTTGCAGAGATAGAGGACGCATCTGAGCTTGTATACGAAGAAGTACCGGCAGAAGAAACAAACGAGCAGGTATTTTGTTTTAACGCTGAGGCAGAAAGCGTGACAATTATTAGATTGGAAAAATAAAAGGCTGGTAGATATGATGCCGTGCAATTTCCATGCACGGCATTGTTCTGCCTGACAAAAGATATAATAGGAGTGAACATGGATATATTATACATTGTAATACCGGCTTACAATGAGCAGGAGAATATCAGAAGTGTAATTGAAGACTGGTATCCGGTGGTGGAAAAATATAATGGAGATGGTTTGTCCAGACTTGTTATTATTGATGACGGAAGTAAAGATCATACATATGAAATCGTGAAAGAAATGTCTGCAGAACGTCCGATGCTTGAGGGGGTCACAAAGGGAAACTCGGGTCATGGCGGAACTGTACTGTACGGGTACAACTACGCGGTGGAACATGGTGCAGATTATGTGTTTCAGACAGATTCGGACGGGCAGACCCTCTCCGGAGAGTTTGATTCATTTTGGGATTTGCGCAAGCAGTATGATATGGTCATAGGAAACCGCATCAGCAGGGAGGACGGGGTCTCCAGAGTATTTGTCACCAAAGTATTGAAATTGGTAATTCGCCTCTGTTTCGGCGTGTCTCTTACTGACGCGAATACGCCGTTCCGCCTGATGAAAGCGGAAGTACTGAAGGAACAGTTGAAACTGGTTCCGAAGGATTATAATCTGACGAATGTATTGCTGGCGGTGATTTATAAAAAGAAAAATCTGAGTATGAAATATCTTCCGATTACGTTCCGTCCCCGGCAGGGAGGAGTTAATTCCATCAATCTGAAACGGATCGTTGCTATCGGCTGGCAGGCGGTGAAAGATTTCGTGAGACTGCGGAAGTCTATCGAAGGGCTGTGAGAAGGCAGCTGCTGAAAAACAGCAGCAGGTTATGTATCACGAGGATTATCAGCGTGTGTCTGCCGATGAAGGTGAGCAAGGCATCCCCGTATGTTCCGAAACTTTTTCTTGCAATCAGATAATAGGTATAGATAATACCTGTCGTTCCCAATACCTGGATGAAGGTTGGGGGAAACAGTACCGGCCACTTTTGCAGAATCAGGTGGTAGGCAGCAAAGCAGAAGGTGCAAAGTAGTGTGGCAGGATACAGCCATTTGTGAAACACAACTTTGTGACGGCAAAAATAGATTCCTGCCAGAAAGTAGATTCCATAAGGGATCAACGGGAATGTAAACATTGTTTCACAGCCGAAGATGCTTGCCGCAATCGGATGCGTAATCAGATGATACGGGAAGAAGGTCATGCCAAGGGAGAAGATACTTAAAATGACAATTGCCTGGTCAGACATATTTTTTATCCAGGGAAAAAACAAGAACATAGCAAGGTAAAGCAAGGCAAAACTTAACAGAAACTCCGAATACGAAGGAAGTTCAAGGAGAAGAAGCTTGTTAAGAATTGCCTGCGGGGAAACCGTTTTCTGCATAAAAAGCGTAAAAGCGATTCCACAAATGTAAAGTGCCGCCATGGATTTGAAAAAGCCGGACAGGATACGTTTTGAAACTGCAGAGCGCTCTTTGGAAAAATAGGCAATCTGCGAGACATAGCCCAGAACAAACAAAAACCCGGGAAATGTCATCGTGGAGATATAAGTGGAAAATGCTCTGCAAAAGGAGAATGGGAAAATGGGATAAAAATTGAGCGTATGCGAGAAAACCATCCCAATCACTAAAAATGCTTTCATGCGGTCAAGCGCCGGATTCCTTCGTGAATTTCTGATTTCTGGCATACACTCTTTCTCCTTATCCTTTTTTCTCTTTCATTCGCTTGATGACTTTCAGGCGTGTGAATTCTTCACGTTCCTTTTCTTCCAATGCGTTAGTAATATTATACACCAATTCCGTATACATGGGAATGGTAATGTTTTGCAGGGCGTTGGCACGTTTCTGCGTTTTTTTGATGTTGCTTGCCAGTCGGTAGGCGGCGTTTTCCACCATAGACAGCTTGACTGTCAAATCTTTGACCCGCTGAAATGCCTTGGTGGCAATATCGATGGATTCTTTTGTCCCACTGAAAGAATAAGTGGGGAAATTATTCGCCGGGATATATTTCACATGTGGAATCTCGGTACCCATGATACTACGAGTCTGGATGGTGACGGAATCCTCAATCGGCACTGTATAAGCAAGCTGCGCTACCATGCTGATGCCATGCTCGATATTGGCATTTTGCAGGCAGCTGTAGGCATAGGTAAAAGTGGTGTCGATTTCGGCCTGAATATCACGCGCCTCATCAATTAAGTTCATCAGTTCCCGAATCAGAATATTACGTTTTTTATCCATCAGTTCATACCCCTGTTTTGCCAGAACTAACGAATTCTTGGCAAGCATGAGGTTTCCCTTGGTGGGAAATGTTCTTGGATCCATCGCCTATTCCTCCTCCGGCGCAGGTACATAATACTTATCCAGTATTTTGGTGTTGACACGGTCAAGTTCTTCTCGCGGCAGCTTTCCGAGCAGCTCCCAGCCGAGGTTTAAAGTTGTCTCAATCGTGCGATTCTCATACATACCCTGACCGATATAGCGTTCTTCAAATTCCTTCCCGAATTCCAGATATTTCTTGTCAATCGGAGACAATTCATCTTCGCCGATGACGGATGCCAGATTTCGGGCCTCGCCCACTTTTGCATAAGCCGAAAAAAGCTGGTTGGCAAGGTCTTGGTGGTCTTCTCTGGTATAGCCCTCTCCGATACCATCTTTCATCAGACGGGACAGTGACTGTCTCTTATACACATCTCCGAGCCCACGAGACCGTACTAGATCT
>CALZPS010000134.1 GCA_945827765.1 uncultured Lachnospiraceae bacterium
GGCCGGGAGAGCAGAGCTGGCGTATAAGATGGTAGAGCAGGAGAAGGCTCCGGGCTGGATTTATGAGATTAATGCGGGTGCGACGACCATATGGGAAGACTGGGAAGGAAAAGCCAGCCACAACCATTATTCTCCGGGGGCGGTCTGCCAGTGGATGTTTGACACCATCGGCGGAATCCGCATAAAAGGAGAGAACTGTCTGCAGGTAAAACCAGTGCCGGGCGGTACATTAACTTATGCAAAGACTTCTTATCAAAGTCCTTATGGATTGGTTAAGAGCGCATGGGAAAAGACGGAAACGGAAGTAACTTTTACTGTGGAGATTCCGGCTAACGTGACGGCGGAGATTGTGCTGCCGGATGGGAAGAGAGAGACGGTCAATGCCGGAGCGCATGAATACAAGATGAAGATATGATAACTTTCCGGTATAAAAGGTTTTTGTACAAGAGGAAGAGATATGATTTAAAACCGGAGCGGCTGTTATTGGCTGCTTATGAAGGAAGTGGAAAACTGGATATTCTGGAGTTTTCGTTATAAGACAAGGGCATCCCGAAAGTCACGAAATGGCTTGAGGAATGCCCTGTATTGTTGTGAAACGGAAGTTAAAAATTGTACAATTTCGCAAAAATGTTGGATGACCGATACAGGGATTTATGATATATTAAAATAAAACACAGGAAAGAATCAATTCCTATGAATCATTGAAAAAGGAGACGAAAAACATGAGTATTCCATATTTAGCGGAACGAAACGGACAGAAAATTTTGATGGTGGAGGATAAGCCATTTATCATGTTGGCGGGAGAAGTACATAATTCCAACTCATCCTCCGTAAAGTACATGGAGGGAGTGTGGGAAAAGGCACAGAAGCTCGGCATGAACAGCCTGCTGATGCCGGTTACATGGGAGATGGTGGAGCCGGAAGAAGGAAAGTTTGATTTTTCGGTAGTAGACGGACTGATTTTGCAGGCAAGAATGCTCGGCAAGCACATTGGTTTCTTGTGGTTTGGCGCCTGGAAGAATGCGCAGTGCTACTATGCGCCGGCATGGGTGAAGAAAAATTTGACAACTTTCCGACGTGCGGAGATGAAGAAGGGGGAAAATTACTGTAATCTGGAGAAATTCTACGGGATGCCGTACACCTCTCTTTCTTATCTGTGCGAGGCAACGAAGACGGCGGATGCAAAAGCATTTGCCACATTGATGGAGCATATCAGAGAAATCGACGAAAAAGATAATACAGTTATTGTTGTGCAGGTAGAGAACGAAACTGGTGTGATGGGCGAGGCAAGGGAGCAGTCTGATCTGGCAGATGAATTATTTGCGTCACCGGTCCCGCAGGATTTTGTGGATTATATGAAATCACATACAGAGACGATGGTGGAACCAATAAAGACTGCTGTGCAGAGCGGCGCTGCGAGCGGTTCCTGGGCGGAAGTGTTCGGAACGGCTGCAGATGAGATTTTCAGTGCATATTATATCGCAGGCTATGTGAATACAGTGGCCGCTGCGGGCAAGGAGAAGTATCCGCTGCCGATGACTGTCAACTGTTGGCTGGATAAAGGGGCGGAGCCGGGGATATACCCAAGCGGAGGACCGGTTCGTAAAGTGATGGAAGTATGGAAGTACTGTGCTCCTGCAATTGATGTCATGGGACCGGACATTTATGTGCCGAATTTCTGCGAAATCTGTGATGCCTATTCTCAGAACGGCAATCCGCTTTTTATCCCGGAGTGTGCGACACACAGCTATGCGGGACTTCGTCAGGTATATACGGTAGGACATCATCATGCAATGTGCTATTCTCCGTTTGGCTTTGAGGAGATGGGCGAGCCCTTCTCGGCACAGCAGATGTATCTGTTCGGCGCGGATGTGGATGACCCGGCGCTCCAGACACCTCAGAATGTGGACGAGTATCGTTTCTTCAGTGAAAGTTTGCAGGAGATGATGCCGCTCCTTTGTGAAAAATATGGAACATCCGATTTGCAGGCAGTTATCAGTGAGAGCGAAGAGAATAAGATGATGTTCGGAGAACTGGGCATCATGACGATGGGGCAAATGCCGGGTGCGCCGAAACGCCCGGGAGTTTGTATGGCAGTGAAGGTGTCGGAGGATACATTCTATCTGCTGGTCAAGGGTATGATGGTTATTCCATTTTCAACGAATCCGGAAAAACCGCATTTGGATGTCCTTGTGCTGGAGGATGGACACTTTGAGAATGGTGAGTGGAAACCATGCAGAAGACTCAACGGAGATGAGGTGGCATCAATGAATTATAATGAGCCGACTCTGCTCAAATTACAGTTGTTTGCGTATAAATAAAAGGGAAAACAACGGAGATGGATAAGGATTTTTTTCGGGAGAAAATGGGAAAAGAGCAGGTTAAGAAACGTCAGGAACGCTTGATTAGCTTTTTTGATGCGGTCGTTGCCGTGGGCATCACGATGATTGTGATGGGAATCGGACTGCCGGATACCGAGATGGACGCATTGGAATTGGTTCACTATATTGGTTCCGAAATCACAGTGTATCTTGTGAGCTTTATTGCACTGGCAGAATTGTGGCGCGTGCATCATGCCATTTTTTCCTATTTTGAAGAAGTGGTGGATGAGCAGATTATTAATGCGCATATCGCGTTGATGTTTGTCGTGACAATCTTTCCTTTTTTGACGCGTTTTATGAATGCTTATCAGGATATCAATGAAATTCGGATTCTATATGCCAGCAGCTATATTATTATGAATCTGTTGATGATTTTATTGGTTTATCTGGTGAATAAGAAACAGGTGCAAAAGCAGCTTGAACAAGAAGAAAGTATAAAGAAATGGATGCCGTTGATTTTCGGGCAGGGGAAGACAACAGAACAATCAGCAGACAAAATGAAAGAAATAGAAAAATATGCTGCATTGTTTGGCGGTCAGACCACATCCGACAAAAGAAATGCGTTTATTTTTGATGAAGGAATGCGGGAGAGCCTGCGTGCTCTCGGAGTGATGGAAGACGATAATCCAAATGAGAAACGGGCAAGAACGATTCAGGCGGTATTTTCCATTTCTTTGAACTTTATCAGTGTGACGTTATCCGTCGTTCTGTTGATGGTGAATCCGTTTGTCTGTTATATCGTATTTTCGGCAAAATTTATACTGGATGAAATTTTCAAACGTGTTGTGGAAACTTTTTTACTGCACACTCCTGAAGAACAAAATTCAGATCGGGTGATGACCATACAGGAACGGATAGATATGCTGAAAAAAGAACGGGAACGAAGAGAACAAGAAAATAGAAAAATTGCGGAACGCATGAGAGAGGAACGAGAGAATGCGCGTAAGGAGCGGGAAAATGCGCGCAGGGAGCGGGAGCGGGCGCGCAGGGAGCGGGAGAAAGCCCGAAATAATTCACATACGGGGAATAAATAAATTATAATTTCACAAAAAATGTGATAGATTTATCGAATTGATGATAGAAAAGAAAAGATGATTTATGTATAATGATGCTAAAACTAATAGGTTCCGGAAAATGTTTGAGTAAAACATACAAAGGAACTTAAAGGAAGAACAAAAGGAGGTAGTGTATGAAAAACAAAATTGTGAAAAAAGTTTTAGCAGTCAGTCTGATGGCAGCAATGGCAGTTACCATGATTGCAGGCTGCGGCAAAGGCGGAGATGACAAGGGCGGCAGCTCTTCCGGAAAGGACGCGTCATTTACCTGGTGGATTTACAGGATGGACGATGACGGACAGTATTATGAAAAATACGAAGATACTGCGGCAGCTCAGTTTATCAACCAGCAGTACTGGGATACGGAGAACGGCGGCATCGGCACAGCAGAGAACGGAACCAAGATAGAGTTGTCTTATATTGTTCCGATTACAGGTTCCGAGAGTGATAACTTTAATACGATGATGTCCACCGGAGAGTATCCGGAGATTCTGGACTTGGTGGCTTCTTCCGACAGCCCGCAGGCACTGTATGAAGAGGATATTCTGTTGGATATTACCGAGTATGTGGAGAAGTATATGCCGAATTATGTGGCATATCTGGATGCTAATCCGGAATTAAAACCATTGGTACAGATTATGGATGAGGAAGGCAATCCGCGCTATATTGCAGTTTATCCATTCGTGGACGGCGTGGAAGATCCATGGGAAGGAACCTGCTATCGTCGTGACTGGGTAGTAAAATATGCTGAGCCTACCGAGTACGTTTGGGACTGGGAGAGTGATTATGTAAAAGAGAATGGTCATCCGGCAGTGACTCCGCTGGAAAAAGCAGTTTCCGAGAAGAATCTGGAAGGATGGAAGAAGAATGATGTAACTTCCTTTAAGGCAGAGTATGGCGATGACCCGAATGAGACCTACACAGATAACGTGATTTTCCCAAGTGGAACATCAGACCCGATTACCATCAGTGACTGGGAGTGGATGTTTAAGGCGTTTGATAAAGCAATCGATGAGAGAGGCTGGGCAGATGACAGCGGCGCATACGGATTATCCATTCAGTATTTTGGATACAGCCCGATGGGAGATATTACTTCCTCCTTTGGCGGTGGTACCGGTTCATTTTATGTAAAGGACGGAGAAGTATCTTTCGACGGCACTTCCGAAAACTTCAAAACCTATCTGGAGTGTATGCAGGAGTGGTACAAAAACGGCTGGCTGGACGCTCAGTTTAATACTCGTGCCAGTGACATGTTCTTCATGATCGATACGGCAAGTGTAAACCAGGGTAAAGTAGGTATGTGGTGTGGTCTGAACAGTACATTGGGAACTGCGATCCGTACTTCCTGTCAGGATGCATCCGATCAGGCAGATGCATATGTCATGGGCTGTGCACTTCCGATCAATGATATGTATGGAACCAAAGACCAGATGTATACAGAGCCGGACTCCTTGTATCAGGGCAGCAGAAAAGGAACTGCAATCGGTATTACCAACAAAGCAGAAGACAAGGATCTGGCAGCATTGTTTACGTTCTTTGACTGGACTTATACACTGGAAGGAGCAAAAGTTCTCCGTTTGGGACTGAACGAGGAACAGGTTGCAGCGACAAAGCTGGATCCGAATATCTATGAGGAATACGACATCAAGGCAGCTTATACGGAAGAGAAGGATGAAGACGGAAATATCGTGCTCTCACC
>CALZPS010000135.1 GCA_945827765.1 uncultured Lachnospiraceae bacterium
GCTCAGCCATGTATTCCTGATTGTCACATGGCTGAGCTGTTATCAAATATTGTCTGCGGGTTATTCCGTTTTGTCAGGTGTTGTTTCTGCCAGTGCATAAATCTGAAGAAAATGTTCCCGATCTTCTCTGCTCATACTGACAAAGTCTGTAAAATCCACATCGACCAGGTACATGGGCTGATTACAGCAGATGGCACGCGCCTGGTTGTTGGTATAGTGGTACTTTTTGCAATATATGCAATAATATACATGCATCATTTGTAATCTCTCCCTTCCTGTTGATTCCATCATAGCACAAAAAGGACAGAAAGTCCAACAAAGCGTGTGCAAAAAAGCAAGAAAAGACGTAAGCAATTCTGGACAAACTGTTTCAAAAAACTATGGCCGGCGACAGAAACTGCAAAAAAATAAAGAGTTTAGGGGTGAGTTTAGAAGGGTTTAGAAAAGTTGAAAAAGGGGGTTGAAATATAAAACTATATGTAGTATAATCTTAACAATTTGAGCACAAGGAGGCGCTCTTGAAACTGTGGTCAAGAGTGCCTTTGCTATGTCAGCCGCGCTTTGTGTGCGGATTTCAAACAGGAGTTGCTCAAAGGCTACAGTGAATCTAGATGAAGGGAAAGGTGAACAGATGAAAGCATTTCTAATACTGGAAGACGGAACTGTGTTTACGGGGACAAGCATCGGCTCTACCCGTGATATGATCAGTGAAATCGTGTTTAATACTTCCATGACAGGCTACTTAGAGGTATTGACAGACCCTTCTTACGCGGGGCAGGCAGTCGTGATGACTTATCCGTTGATTGGCAATTATGGAATCACTCCGGATATGGAATCGAAACAGGCGTGGCCGGACGGTTATATTGTACGTGAACTGTCACGTATGCCGAGTAATTTCCGCAGTGAGGGAACGATTCAGAAGTTCTTAAAAAGTCATGATATTCCGGGAATTGCTGGTATCGATACCCGTGCCCTTACGAAAATTCTTCGTGAGAAGGGTACGATGAACGGGATGATTACTACAAATGCCAATTATAATCTGAAAACAATTCTTCCCCAATTGAAAGCATATACAGTCGGTGACGTTGTTTCAAAGGTAACGTGTTCGGAAAAGAGCACTCTGGAAGGCGACGGCATGAAAGTGGCGCTTTTGGATTTGGGAGCAAAGAATAATATTGCAAAATCATTGAACAGTCGTGGCTGTGAAGTTACGATTTATCCGGCTCATACATCTGCAGAGGAGATTATTTCTTCTAATCCGGACGGGATTATGTTGTCAAATGGACCTGGTGACCCGTCGGTCTGTACATCCATTATCGAAGAAATCAGAAAATTGTACCATACAGATATACCAATATTTGCAATTTGTCTGGGACATCAGTTGATGGCTCTTGCTACAGGTGCGTCCACGTACAAATTAAAATACGGTCACAGAGGCGGCAATCATCCGGTGAAGGATTTACAGACAAACCGTGTTTATATCTCTTCCCAGAATCATGGTTATGCGGTGGACACAGACAGTGTGGATGAAACAATAGCGGTGCCGGCATTTGTCAATGTCAATGACGGCACGAACGAGGGACTTTCCTATGTGGGGAAAAATATTTTTACGGTGCAGTTCCATCCGGAGGCGTGCCCGGGACCGCAGGATTCAGGATATCTGTTTGACCGCTTTATTGAGATGATGGGAGGTGCGAAATAATGCCAAGAGACAATAGCATCAAAAAGGTACTGATGATTGGCTCCGGTCCGATTATCATCGGACAGGCGGCGGAGTTTGATTATGCAGGAACACAGGCCTGCCGCTCACTGAAAGAAGAGGGCGTGGAGGTTGTGCTTTTAAACTCCAATCCGGCCACCATTATGACGGATAAAGATATCGCGGATAAAGTGTATATCGAGCCACTGACGGTAGAAGTGGTAGAACAGTTGATTTTGAAAGAAAAGCCGGACAGTGTACTGCCGACGCTTGGCGGACAGGCGGGACTGAATCTGGCGATGGAGCTGGAAGAACGAGGATTTTTGCGTGAGCACAATGTGCGCCTGATTGGTACTACCGCAGAGACCATCAAAAAGGCAGAGGATCGTCTGATGTTCAAGGAGACGATGGAAAAAATCGGTGAGCCGATTGCAGCATCTATAGTCGTGGAAAATGTGGAGGACGGACTTGCATTTGCCAATAAAATCGGTTATCCGGTTGTGCTGCGTCCGGCTTATACATTGGGAGGCAGCGGCGGCGGAATCGCCAACAACTCTCGTCAGATGGTGGAAATTCTGGAAAACGGACTGCGGCTTTCCCGCGTCGGACAGGTGTTGGTGGAAAGATGTATAGCCGGCTGGAAAGAAATCGAGTACGAAGTGATGCGCGACAGCCGTGGAAACTGTATTACCGTATGTAATATGGAAAATATTGACCCGGTAGGCGTGCATACCGGTGACTCTATCGTTGTAGCTCCGTCTCAGACTCTGGGTGATAAAGAGTATCAGATGCTGCGCACGTCCGCTCTGAATATTATCAGTGAGCTTGGAATTACCGGAGGATGTAACGTGCAGTATGCACTGCACCCGGATACATTTGAATACTGTGTCATCGAGGTAAACCCGCGAGTCAGTCGCTCTTCCGCGCTGGCATCCAAAGCGACCGGATATCCGATTGCCAAGGTGGCAGCCAAGATTGCGCTTGGTTATACATTGGATGAGATTAAGAATGCTATCACCCAGAAGACATACGCAAGCTTTGAGCCGATGCTGGATTATTGCGTGGTGAAGATTCCCAGACTTCCGTTCGACAAATTCATCGGGGCGAAACGTACTTTATCTACGCAGATGAAGGCGACCGGTGAGGTGATGAGTATCTGTGACAATTTTGAGGGTGCCTTGATGAAGGCCATCCGTTCATTAGAGCAGCATGTGGATTGTCTGATGTCCTATGATTTCTCAAAACTGGATGATGAAGAACTGGAGGAACAGCTCTATATCGCGGACGATATGCGGATTTGGAGGATTGCAGAAGCCCTGCGCCGCCATATGTCCTATGAGTTGATTCATGATATTACCAGAATTGACAAATGGTTTATCGACAAGATTGCCATTATCACGGAAATGGAACATAAGCTGCAGACGAAGGAATTGACGCCGCAGCTTCTGAAAGAGGCAAAACGGATTGAATTCCCGGACAATGTGATTGCCAGGCTGACAGGTAAAAAAGAGTGTGAGATTCATGCTCTGCGCCATGAGTACGGCATTGTAGCAGCTTATAAAATGGTAGATACATGCGCAGCGGAGTTTGCGGCAGAGACACCATATTATTATTCTGTTTACGGAAGTGAGAATGAAGCAGTCAGAACTACGGGTCGAAAGAAGGTGTTGGTGCTTGGCTCCGGTCCGATTCGTATCGGACAGGGTATCGAGTTTGACTTCTGTTCTGTACATTGTACATGGGCATTTTCCAAAGAAGGCTATGAGACTATCATCGTCAACAACAACCCGGAGACGGTAAGTACAGACTTTGATATCGCAGATAAATTGTATTTTGAGCCGCTGACACCGGAAGATGTGGAGAGCATCGTGGATATTGAAAAACCGGACGGAGCAGTCGTGCAGTTTGGCGGACAGACTGCTATCAAGCTGACGGAAAGTCTGATGAAGATGGGTGTGCCGATTCTGGGAACCTCTGCGGAAAATGTGGACAAAGCGGAAGACCGTGAACTCTTTGACCGGATCCTGGAAGAATGTGAGATTCCGCGACCGACCGGCGGAACGGTATTTACCGCAGAAGAAGCAAAAGAGGTGGCAAACCGCCTCGGCTATCCGGTACTTGTAAGACCGTCCTATGTGCTGGGCGGACAAGGCATGCAGATTGCCATCTGCGACAATGATATCGATGAATTTATCGGCATCATCAACCGCATTGCGCAGGATCATCCGATTCTGGTAGATAAGTATTTACAAGGTAAGGAAATCGAGGTCGATGCGGTGTGTGACGGGGAAGATATTTTGATTCCCGGCATCATGGAACATATCGAACGTGCCGGTATCCATTCCGGGGACAGTATTTCCGTGTATCCTGCGCAGAGTTTATGTGCGTCGGCGAAAGAGAAAATTGCCGAGTATACGAGAAGGCTGGCGAAGTCACTGCATGTTATAGGTATGATTAATATTCAGTTCATTGTCTGTGGAGACGATGATGTATATGTGATCGAGGTCAATCCGCGGTCAAGCCGTACCGTGCCGTACATTAGTAAGGTGACGGGTATCCCGATTGTGCCGTTGGCGACGCAGGTCATCATAGGGCATAAGCTGAAAGAACTCGGCTATACACCGGGACTGCAGCCGGAGGCGGATTATGTGGCGGTCAAGATGCCGGTATTCTCGTTTGAGAAGATTCACGATGCGGACATCAGTCTGGGACCGGAGATGAAGTCCACCGGAGAATGCTTAGGCATTGCCGAAACGTTTGATGAGGCATTGTATAAAGCATTTATCGGAGCGGGAATCCGTCTGCCAAAATTCAAGAATATGATTATGACAGTACGCGACGATGACAAGCCCGAGGCAGTGGAGATCGGACGCAGATTTGCGGAAATCGGATACCGGATTTTTGCTACACAGGGAACGGCAGATGCCTTGCATGAGGCTGGTGTAAAAGCGATTGCCGTGCGTAAAATTGAGCAGGAATCGCCGAACCTGATGGATTTGATTCTCGGACATGAGATTGACCTGGTTATTGACACTCCGCCGCAGGGGGCGGAACATTCGCATGACGGATTTGTTATCCGCAGAAATGCCATTGAGACCGGAGTGAACGTGCTGACGGCGATGGATACGGCAAGGGCGCTGATTACCAGTCTGGAAAATACAGATATTAAGAAATTGACGCTGATCGACATCGCGACAGTGAAATAGAGAAAGTAAGAACTGAATAAAGGAAAGCGGTATTTTGTGAGGATTCTCCGGAATTCTCATAAAATATCGCTTTTTTGTCATATTGGAAACTTCGTTTTCTATATAACAAAAACTATAAGTTATCATAATAATAAAATGACGTTGGGGTCAAAAGCCCCCAACTATGATACCTACGGATTGTTTCGTGC
>CALZPS010000136.1 GCA_945827765.1 uncultured Lachnospiraceae bacterium
ACGGCAATACTTACCGCAGTGAGAAAGCGGTCTGCGTCAAAGATGTGAAAGCAGGCGAGAATGGCCGCTATGGCCGTCTGAATGACATTTTGCTTGCGGATGATGAGTCGAAAGAAAAGAAGATGAGAGAGTATGCGCAGGAGGATATGATTGCCGCGCATATGTTTGAACTTTGAGCAGTAACAGAATGAAAGGAGGTCCCCGGTATGTCACAGGGGAATATAATCGGATACGAAATCAACGAAAAAACCTGTCAGATTAGCTATTACAATGAGGAACAGCTTGAGCCGGAGACATTGGAAGTAGATGCTGACAATTATCAGATTCCGTTGATTATCGGAAAGCTGCGCGATACATGGGCATATGGGAAAGAGGCGAAACGTCTGGTCACCATCAAGGAGGGCTTTACTGTGACCCGCCTTCTTGAGCGCAGCCTTGCGGGAGAGCGGATTGATTTCGGTGAGGAAACTTATGATGCAGTCTGGCTGTTGTCAAAGTTTGTACAGATGTCTCTGCAGGCATTTCCGCAGATTGACGGGATTGTGTTCAGTGTGCCTGAGCTCACGGAAGAACTGGCGCAGCTTTTGCGGGGGATTGCCGTGCGGATGAATATTGACAAACATCATATTTTTATTCAGGATTACAAAGAAAGCTTTTGTAATTACCTGTTTTACCAGCCGAAAGAACTGTGGCAGTACGAGTCGGCACTGTTTTGCTGTGACCGCAATGAAATCAAGGCGTATATGCTGCGCAGGCTGAAACCTGGATTGGGCGGCGGCAAGACCACTTTTGTGACCGTGGACGAGGTGGCAAGCGCCCATATGAAAGAGCTGGCGGCAGTGTATCCGGTATTGATAGAGGATAAGGCGAAAGATGCGGACGAAAGATTTTGCAAATTCATTGAAAGCGTCTTTGACAAACGTATTGTTTCCTCGGTGTTTTTGACCGGAGAAGGATTTGAGAACAACTGGTTTCCGCGTTCTCTTCGTGTACTCTGCAACGGGCGCAGGGCTTTCATCGGAAACAATTTGTACAGTAAGGGAGCCTGCTATACAATCTACCGCAAATTGTTCATGCATATCGAGGATCCGGTGTACTTATCAGAAAATAAGTTGACTGACCAGATTACGATAAATTTGAGGGTGGATGGACAGGAAATGTGGTACCCAATCGTGTCATGGGGAGCACAGTGGTATGAGAGTAACGGTCAGTGGGAAGTGCTGTTGGAGAAAGTGGAGGATATTGAACTCCATATTGAGTCACTTGTGCAGGGAAATGTTAAAACAGAAGTGATTCCGATGGAAAAATTTCCGGAACGTGCGGAATACTCGATGCGTCTGAATATCGAAACTTTGTTTTTGGATGAAAAGACATGTAAGATTACCGTGCGGGACATCGGATTCGGCGAATTTTATCCGCCCACAGATTTTCACGAGGAAAAAATCATACATCTAGGAGGAAACGATGGGAAATTTGGTTCTTTGTCATGACAAACATGCGACACATCCATACGAGATTTCACGTATCCACTGTAAGATATTTACAATGGAAGAGCTGTGCTATTATCTTTGTAATAATCTTTATCTGATTGATTATACAATCATGAATGAACAGCTGTGCAACTGGCTGGATGAAGAACTGAATATGCCGGTGCTGGCAGAACAGTTAAGAGACGTCATCCGTCTGCATGGTTCGGTGGAAAAATTTGTCGTGACGATTCTGAAATCGTCGAGGATATACCGGGAACCGGAGATGATACGCATTCAGAACGTGTTGGAACGGCTCAAAAACCAAAAAGATATCGAACGGCAGAAATATAAAGGGGACAACCTTTTGGAAAGCGGAGAGATAGAAGAGGCCATTCTGGTCTATCAGGGGATTCTCAATCAGGAAAAGGACGAGAGCGTTGATGCCAAGTTTTACGGACGCATCTATGCCGGACTCGGCGCTGCCTACGGCAAGCTGTTTTTGTATCAGGAATCGGCCAAAATGTATGACCGTGCATACCAGATTTGTGAAGATAAGGCGTTGTTGAAACCGTATCTTTATGCATCCTCCAAATATATGTCTCTGGAGGAATACCACATTCTGCTGACGAAAAACGAAGATTTTGTGGAAATCAATGCACAGATACATCAAGAGATGGATGAGATTCGCAGAAATGTTCAGACAGAATATAGTGACAGGCAGTTGGAACAATGGAAACGACAGTATCGCAGAAGCCACATCTGAAAAAAGTTTGACATGAAGGTGGAAATGTGTTACTATACATGGGGAATTTAGTATGGTAAAGCAGTCAATTGCTAAAATGATGATGCAATACAGTGACTGTACTGTAATCAAGAGGAGGATTTGGAAGATTATGAAAAAGAAACTGGCAGTATTATTGGCGGCATCTCTTGCAGTACTGATGGTGATGACCGGATGTGGAAGTACGGAGAAAAAGACTTTTACGGTAGGTTTTGACGCAGAGTATCCGCCGTATGGATACATGGACGACAACGGTGAATACACTGGATTTGACCTCGAACTGGCAGAGGCCGTCTGCGAGATGGAAGGCTGGGAGCTGGTGAAGAAACCGATTGACTGGAATTCAAAAGACATGGAATTGAATTCAGGCTCAATAGATTGTATCTGGAACGGTTTCACGATGAATGGCCGTGAGGATGATTACACGTTTTCCATTCCTTATGTGGACAATACTCAGGTGATTGTTGTGTCAGAGGCATCCGGTATCAAGACACTGGAAGATTTGGCGGGTAAGGTTGTCGGGGTGCAGGCTGCATCTGCTGCTTTGGAGCTTTTGGAAGATGAAGAAGGGCAGAAGGCTCTGGCTGATACATTCGCATCTTTGAATCAGTTTGCGGATTACAACACCGCATTCGTAGAATTGCAGGCAGGTGCTCTGGACGCACTGGCAATTGACATCGGTGTTGCAAAGTATCAGATTGAATCCAGAGGAGAAGGGTATACCATTCTGGAAGAAAATTTGAATACAGAGGAATATGCAGTCGGATTCCGAAAAGGAGATACAGAACTGTGTGAGATTATCAATGCAGACCTCCAGAAACTGGCGAATGACGGTACAGTCGCAGATTTGGCAGAAAAGTATGGAATTGCTGATATGGTAACGCTGAAAGAAGAATAAATAATAAGAAATAAGAAAGATGAGATGACAGCCCCCCGGGAGGTTTTTCCGAGGGGCTGTTCAGTCGCGGAGTGTGTTTCTTGCACCTCCGCAGGGGAGGAGATTCCATGAGTGTTGAAGTGATTTTGAGAGAACTGACAACCGGGTTCGGTCAGACGATGATGATTTTTGCGCTTACCCTTGTGTTTTCGCTGCCGCTGGGTATGGTTGTTTATTTTGGCAGGACAAGCAGATTCTGGATGATGCGTGAGCTGGTCAAGCTGTATATTTCTGTTATGCGTGGGACTCCTTTGATGCTGCAGCTTTTAATCTGGTATTTCGGACCATTTTATCTGTGGAAGATGAATATCGGCGGGAGCTATAAACTGATTGCAATCATACTGGGATTTTCCTTTAATTATGCTGCTTATTTTGCGGAAATTTATCGTTCCGGTATGAAATCTATTCCGAACGGACAGTATGAGGCAGCGGCGCTTCTTGGTTATTCGAAACAGCAGACATTCTTGAAGATTATTTTGCCGCAGGTGGTAAAAATTATTTTGCCGGCCATAACAAATGAAATCATTACACTGGTGAAAGATACATCGCTTGTTTATTCGATCTCATATATTGAAATGTTTGCCAAGGCGAAACAAATTGCGGCTGCGCAGACAACTGTGGTTCCGTTTTTCGTGGCAGGTGTATTCTATTATATTACCTGTCTGGCAGTGGCATGGGTGATGGAACACATAGAGAAGAAATTCGATTACTATCGTTAGGAGGCGGCGTGAGATGAAATTGTTGGAAATGAAGCAGATCAGAAAAGCCTTTGCGGGCATGGAGGTCATAAAAGACATCTCTCTCTCAGTGAGTGAGGGGGAAATCGTGGCGATTATCGGACCGTCCGGTTCGGGAAAATCCACACTTCTTCGATGCGCGACTATGTTGGAGACGATTGACGGGGGCGAAATATGCTATCTTGGGAAAGCGGCGACTTGGGTGGAGAACGGCAGGACAATGTTCCCGAAGAAAGAGGAGCGAAGAGAGATTCAGTCTTATTATGGACTGGTGTTTCAGAATTTTAATTTGTTCCCACATTATTCTGTAATAAAAAATATTGTGGACGCGCCGATTAGTGTACAGAAAAGGAATAAAGAAGAAGTATATGAAGAGGCGAAAAAGTTGCTTGCAAAGATGGGGCTTGCGGACAAGGCAGATGCCTATCCGTGCCAGCTTTCCGGAGGTCAGTGTCAGCGGTTGGCAATCGCGCGGGCATTGGCGCTCAGACCGAAGATACTTTTCTTTGATGAGCCGACCAGTGCACTTGACCCGGAGCTTACGGGGGAAGTGCTGAAAGTGATCAAGGACCTCGCTGCGGAACACATGACGATGGTGATTGTCACACATGAAATGAATTTTGCCAGAAATGTGGCGGACAAAATCATTTTCATGGACAAGGGCGTGATTGCCGTGGAGGGAGCTCCGGACGATGTATTTGCCTCGGACAGTCCGCGTATGAAAGAATTTCTTGGCAGACTATCTAAGGAGTGAGACAAAGTCCGTAGTTGTCTGGATGTATCAGAATTATTAGCGTTGCTTATATATCGGATTTTGAATAAATAATGAACGAAAAACGATACAAGGAAGAGGAATGTTGATTTTCGTTCTTCTTTGTATTATAATCGTGTTGCGGAAGACCGAAAGCAACAATTTGAAAGGACAGGTATAAACGGATGAAAAAATTAGAACAGCTTTATGAAGGAAAAGCAAAGAAGGTATTTGCAACAGAAGACCCGGATGTGGTAATCGTGGATTACAAGGATGATGCAACAGCATTCAACGGTGAAAAGAAGGGGACTATCGTAGGTAACTGTCTCTTATACACATCTCCGAGCCCACGAGACCGTACTAGATATCGTA